>JANPHZ010000147.1:0-12013 GCA_031424715.1 Frankiaceae bacterium | reverse complement strand
CGTTTCGCCGTCGTCGGCCTGGCGCCGCTTCTCGGCCGCGAACAGCCCGGCCTCGATCCGCTGGGCGAGCTCGACCTCCTGCTCGGCGGTGAGCAGCGGGACCTTGCCGATCTCCTTGAGGTAGGCGCGCACCAGGTCGGTGGAGATGCCCACCTCGCCCTCGGCCGCGATCGGCTTCGGGTCGTCCTCATCGTCGTCCTCGGACGGGGTCTTGGGGCCGTCCTCGTCGTCGTCGTCGTCCTCATCGCTGTCGTCCGCTGCGACGGGTACGGCGGCGAGCGACCCCGCGGTCGCGAGGGCCGGGTCGGCGGCAGCGAGGACCGCACGGTCCAGGCCGGTGTCGGCCTCGAGCGGGTCGACGAGGTCGGCGGGCGACGGGGTGTCCTGGTCGGTGGCCGCCTGCTGGCCGGCCTTCTTCGCCGCGGTCTTCTTGGCGGCCGCCGGCTTGCCGGATGCCTTCGCGGCAGGTGCTTTAGCGGCAGCAGCCTTTTTGGCCGGGGCGGGCTTGGCTACCTGCGCTGCGGTGGCCGCCTTCTTCGCCACGCGCTTGGCGGCGCCGGCCGGACCGGCGCCGTTCTCGGCGACCGGCTCGGTTTCTGCTGCGGCGCGCGCTGCCTTCTTGGGGGCGGCGGGCTTGCCGCCGGAACCGGCGCTGGCGCGAGGGGTCACGAGCGGTCCTTCACGTGCAGGGGCGGGACGCGGTGGCCGGCGTCCTGACCGTTACGGGCGGGTGAGCAGGGTTCCGCGCTGGTGTGGGGCACGGTGACCAGTATCGCGTGTCTCGCCGCGGGCGTGCTCAGAGCAGGGACCGCAGGACGAACGGCATGATCCCGCCGTTGCGGTAGTAGGCCTGCTCGCCGGGGGTGTCGATGCGCACGGTGACCGTGAAGGTCTTGTCGTCGGCCTTGACGGTGAGCTCGCGCGGGACGCTCCCACCTGCGGCGATCCCCTCGATGCTGAAGGTCTCCTGGCCGGTCAGGCCCAGAGACGCAGCCGTGTCGCCGCCGGTGTACTGCAGCGGCAGCACGCCCATCCCGATGAGGTTGGAGCGGTGGATCCGCTCGTAGGACTCCGCGATCACGGCACGCACGCCGAGCAGAGCGGTGCCCTTGGCGGCCCAGTCGCGCGACGACCCGGAGCCGTACTCCTTGCCCGCGAGGATCACGAGCGGCGTCCCCTCAGCCTGGTAGGCCTGCGAGGCGTCGTAGATGGAGGTGACCTCGCCGTCCTTGAGGGTCACGCCGCCCTCGGTGCCGGGTGCGAGCTGGTTGCGCAGCCGGATGTTGGCGAAGGTCCCGCGGATCATGACCTCGTGGTTGCCGCGCCGGCTGCCGTAGGAGTTGAAGTCCTTGGGGGCGACGCCGTTGTCCTTGAGGTAGGCGCCGGCGGGGGAGTCGACCTTGATCGAGCCTGCGGGCGAGATGTGGTCGGTGGTGACGCTGTCCCCGAGGACCGCCAGCGCCCGGGCGCCGACGATGTCGGTCAGGGCCTTCGGCTCGCGCTCCATGCCGTCGAAGTACGGCGGCTTGCGCACGTACGTCGACGCGGCGTCCCAGGCGAAGGCGTCACCCGCGGGCACCTGGATCGCCTTCCAGCGGTCGTCACCGGCGAAGACGTCGGCGTAGGAGTCGGCGTACATCTGGCCGGTGATGGCGCTGGCGACGACGTCGCTGACCTCCTTCTGCGTCGGCCAGATGTCAGCGAGGAAGACCGGTTCGCCGTCGCTGCCGGTGCCCAGGGGCTCCGTCGTGAGGTCGAGGTCCATCGTGCCGGCGAGGGCGTAGGCCACCACGAGCGGCGGGGAGGCGAGGTAGTTCATCTTGATGTCGGGGTTGATGCGGCCTTCGAAGTTGCGGTTGCCCGACAGCACGCTGACGACGGCCAGGTCGCCCTCGTTGACCGCGGCGCTGACCTCGGCCGGGAGCGGGCCGCTGTTGCCGATGCAGGTCGTGCAGCCGTAGCCGACGGTCTGGAAGCCCAGCTTGTCGAGGTAGGCCGTAAGGCCGGCCTTGTCGTAGTAGTCGGTGACGACCTTGGAGCCGGGGGCGAGCGTGGTCTTGACCCAGGGCTTGCTGGTCAGGCCCTTCTCGACGGCCTTCTTGGCCAGCAGGCCGGCGCCGACCATGACGTAGGGGTTGCTGGTGTTGGTGCAGGAGGTGATGGCGGCGATGGTGACGGCGCCGTGGTCGAGCTCGACCCGGTCGCCGCTGGCGAGGGTGGCCGCGACCGGGTTGCTCGGCCGGTCACCGACCGCGCCGACGTTGACCCTCATCGGCTGGTCGCTGGGCTTGCTCTCACTCGGCGAGGCGGGGTCGGAGGCCGGGAAGGACTCGCGGCTGGCCTCGTCGATGCCGCCGTCGGTGACCGCGCTGTGGCCGTTGCCGGTGCTCGCGTAGTCCTGGAGCGCCGTACGGAACATCGCCTTCGCGTTGCTCAGCGGCACCCGGTCCTGCGGCCGCTTCGGGCCGGCCAGCGACGGCACGATCGTGGACAGGTCGAGCTCGAGCGTGGTGGAGAAGCGCGGCTCGGCGGCGGGGTCGTGCCACAGGCCCTGCTCCTTGGCGTAGGCCTCGGTGAGGGCCACCAGTTCCTCGGGCCGCCCGGTCAAACGCAGGTACGACAAGGTCTCGTCGTCGATCGGGAAGATCGCGCAGGTCGAGCCGTACTCAGGGCTCATGTTGCCGATGGTGGCGCGGTCGGCGAGCGGGACATTGCCGACGCCCGGGCCGTAGAACTCCACGAACGTGCCGACGACGCCCTGTTTGCGCAGCAGCTCGGTCACGGTGAGGACGAGGTCGGTCGCGGTCGCACCGGCCGGGAGCGCGCCCGACAGCTTGAAGCCCACGACGCGCGGGATGAGCATGCTGACCGGCTGGCCGAGCATGGCCGCCTCGGCCTCGATGCCGCCGACGCCCCAGCCGAGCACGCCGAGGCCGTTGATCATCGTGGTGTGGCTGTCGGTGCCGACGAGCGTGTCGGGGTAGGCCTGCTCCACGCCGTCGACCGTGCGGGTGAACACCACGCGGGCCAGCCGCTCGAGGTTGACCTGGTGCACGATGCCGGTGTTGGGGGGTACGACGGCGAAGTCGCTGAACGCCGTCTGGCCCCACTTGAGAAACTCGTAGCGCTCGCGGTTGCGCTCGTACTCCAGCTCGCCGTTGAGGCCGAGGGCCTCCTTGGTGCCGAAGAAGTCGGCGACGACCGAGTGGTCGATGACGAGCTCGGCCGGGGCCAGCGGGTTGATCTTGCGCGGGTCGCCGCCGAGATCGGCCATGGCCTCGCGCATCGCCGCGAGGTCGACCACGCAGGGAACGCCGGTGAAGTCCTGCATCAGCACCCGGGCGGGCGTGAACTGGATTTCGGTGTCCGGCTCGGCGCTCGGGTCCCAGCCGGCCAGTGCGCGGACGTGGTCAGCCGTGATGTTGGCGCCGTCCTCGGTGCGGAGCAGGTTCTCCAGCAGGACCTTGAGGCTGTAGGGCAGGTCGGCAGCGCCCTCGACCGCGCCGAGGCGGAACACCTCGTAGCTGCGGTCGCCGACGGTGAGCGTGCTGCGGGCGCCGAAGCTGTCCTGGCTGGCCATGGGGAACTCCTGGGGTCGGTGGCCCACAACGCTAGTGCGGTGTGCGCACCGACCGTTGGGCCGGGCGCCAACGACCGCCCGATGCATCCCCAACCCCAGCAGCCGCTGGGCTCATTGCCGGGCCGGTGAGCGCTGCGGGGGAGGCGTCACGCGCAGCCACGGCAGGCGCAGGTCGGAGGCAGTGAGTGCGCCCCGGTGCCAGCTCACGTGGTGGCGGCGACAGAGCAGCACCAGGTTGTCGACGTGATGCTCGCCGCCGTCGGCGCGAGCCCTCAGGTGGTGGACGTCGCAGAACGCGGGAGGGCGGGAGCATCCTTTGGCGGCGCAGCAGCGGTCGCGCGCGGCGACGGCCCGGCGCTGCGCGGGCGTGATGTCGTCGGTGCTGGTCGTGAGGCTGACGATCCGGCCACTGGCGTCCAAGGCGAGTCGCTCGATGCGGGCATCGCACAGCAGCGCGGCGACCTGTGCCCGCGTCTGCGGACCCGTCCACGGGGAGGTGGGGCAGGCGGCGCCCGGGTGGGCGTCGAGGTCCAGGCGGCTGAAGCCTCGAGGCAGCGGGGCGACCCACGTGGCCGGCACGACGACGGAAAGCCGCGGGCGCTGACCGCCGGCTTCGGGCAGGTCGCCGTGTCGGAGAGCGAAGCCGAGTGCGTCGGTGAGTGCGTCGGCGCGCCGCTGCCCGGCGCTCCGATCGTCGTCCTTGCCGGCGCGGCGGGCCAGAGGCTCGAGGACGGTCAGCAGGATCTCCATCGCGGCGTCGGGCAGTTCGAAGCTTCCGCGCCACGACCCGCGGTGGGTGTTGCGCAGCTGCAGGAAGCGGCGTTGCTCGGCCGCTTCCTCCTCCGCCTCGAGCTCGGGTTCGCACCACGTCGCGAGGAGGTGCCGGACGTAGTGGCCCAGCTGGTCCGGGTCGCACGCTCGGGCCACCTCGATGAGCTGCGGCTGGCAGTCGAGCAGCGCCTGCGGATCGATGCTTCCGACCAGCCGGGACAGCGCCCGCGCGTGCTCGACCGTGAGCAACCCGTCGATGACCGCCTCGGCGACTGCCGGTAGCTCGCGCAATGCCACGGCCAGCCGCACCTGCCGCCCAGCCGCGCTGCCGCTGACCCGGGCGACCGAGCGCAGCCAGGCCGGCGTAGGACAGGCGACGCCTTCACTGCTGGGGACCTGCCCGCTGCCGCGGACGTGCAGCTCGCCGACCGCGCGGCTGGCGACACCGTCCAGTCGGTCACGAGCCTGGGCGGCGGTCACCACCAGCTCCTGCAGCTGCGCGACGGTCAGACTCCCGACCGGCTGGGCCGCGACCGCGTCGACCCGCTCCAACAGCGATGACGTGGTCGAACACATGTTCGAAGCATACCACTCTTCGACGAGAATTCCTCTAGGCCACAGGCGATTTCTGCTACGGAATCAGCCGTCGCACGCCCGGGAACGAGTTAGCGCGGTCATAGGTAGCCCCCCGGTCGCCGCTCGCGCTTCTGTGAGGCGCGGGGCAGGATGGGCGGCATGGGGTTCCACTTGGCGAACGAGCCAGCCGCCGACGCAGTGCTCGACGAGTCACCGTTCGCCCTGACGGTCGGCATGTTGCTGGACCAGCAGTACGGGATGGAGCATGCCTTCCGCGGTGGCTGGAAGCTGCTGGAGAAGTTCGGCACGCTGGACCCCGCCGCGATCGCACAGCTGGACCCGGGGGAGTTCAAGGCGCTGTGCAGCGCCACCCCCGCGATCCACCGCTTTCCGGGCAGCATGGCCGAGCGCGTGCAAGCTCTCGCTGTGCTCGTCATCGAGAAGTACGACGGCGACGTGACCCGGCTCTGGACCGAGCCCACGACCGGCGCACAACTGTTCAAGCGGGTGGAGGAGCTCCCCGGCTTCGGGAAGCAGAAGTCACAGATCTTCGTGGCGCTGCTGGCCAAGCAGCTGGGCATCAAGCCGAAGGGGTGGCAGGCGGTCTGCGGCGACTACGCGAAGAAGGGCTTTCGCTCGGTCGCCGACGTCGTCGACGAGGCCAGTCTGCTCAAGGTCCGCGCAACCAAGCAGGCCGCGAAGCAGGCAGCAAGGGCCGAGGCCTAACAGCACCTTCGCGGACCCGGATGGGACCCAGGTGTAACGGCACCCACTGTCATGCGCGGTTCCCTAGGTACGGCTCGCCTCGGTAGCGTCGTCGCGCTCCGACAGCCAGGCCCGGTACGAGGACAAGAAGCGTGACAGCGGCGTCGACCAGATTGCCTAGCGAGCGGTCCTGGACGACCAGAAAAAAGAGCCCCCGACACAAACCCACGAACGCGAGTAGGGCGAATAACCACCAAGGCCAGCGGTTGAAATTCAGCCACCCGGGCGCATGCTCACGCACCCGCTCCGCTTCACGCCCCCAGCGATGTGGCTCGGCCATGGAGCGAGGATAGGACTCCTCCCGAATGCGGATAGGAGGAGCCCTCGCTCGCGCCCCGGATCCACCCAGGACGAGTCCCGGCGTCGCAGCCTCGACGTTGAACGCAAGTAAGCGCGCCTCGGCCACGCGGTCAAGCGCGTGGGCTCATGCTCATGCGGCGAACCCCATGGTCCTAGCCGCGGTCGAGCGGGGTGCCGTCGCTGTCGACCACCTCGGCGACGTACATGCTCACCAGCTCGAGCCCACCCCACTCGGCCAGGTTGGCTCCGGACGCGGCCCACTCGGGCGTCTTGAAGGCCTGCTTCAGAGCGTCGTAGGACTCGAAGTAGAGCTCGGCCATGACGTGCAGCGACGGCTCACCGGTGACGGTCTTGAGCACCCGCGCGATCTCGGCCCGGATCAGTCCCGGGGTCTTCTCCGCCAGCGGGACGTGCGTGCCGAAGTAGGCGGCGTCGAAGGACGCGGCGTCCTCAGGGGTGCGGTAGAGCGCGACGTACTTGATCACGGGCGGACCTCCGACTCGGGAGGCGCCAGTGTGTCAGCCGTCGATGACCCGATGCCCGTCGGCGTACGACGAGGGGGTCGGGCTCCCGGCGGGCAGCGCGGTCAAGTCCTCGCGCTCGACCGCCTCGACCCGGCGCCGGTCGATCGCCGGCCCCGCGTTGGCGGCGACGACACCAAACCACGGCAGCACGATGGACAGCGCGATGAGCCCGATCTTCCACAGCGGCGCCACGGGCAGGGAGACCGCGAGAATCACGCAGGCGACCCGGATGCCCTGACTGATCAGGTAGCGCCGGGTGCGGTCGCGTCGGTCGGCGGCCGCGTCGAGACCGGCCGTGGTGACCAGGACCGGCTCGGCGCTCATGTCCCCAGTGTGGTCGCGCGCGCGTCCCCGCGCCTGTCGAGACGGTGCGCCGCGAAGTAGCGTGCGTCACACGGACCCGCCACCGAGGAGCTCATCGTGACACTCGCCCCCGAACGCCTTGCCGCCCAGGAGAGCTTCGACTCGCTCGACCCCGTCACCGGCGACGTCGTGGCGTCGTTCCCGATCCACGACGAGGCCGAGGTCCGTGCGGCGGTGCAGCGGGCTCGCGACGCCGCCACCTGGTGGCAGGAGCTCGGCTGGGACGGCCGGCGCGACCGGCTCACCGCGTGGAAGAAGCTGATCGTGGCGCGGGCCGACGAGCTCGCCGAGCTGGTGCACCGCGAGAACGGCAAGCCCATCAGCGACGCGCGGTTGACCGAGGTCATGCTTCCGGTCGACCACCTGGCGTGGGTCGCCAAGCACGCGCCCAAGGTGCTCGGCCCACGCAAGATCGCCTCCGGCATGACGATGGCCAACCAGGCCGCGCTGCTGGAGTACCAACCCCTCGGCGTCATCGGCGTCATCGGTCCCTGGAACTACCCGGTCTTCACCCCGATGGGCTCGATCGCCTACGCCCTCGCGGCCGGCAACGCGGTCGTCTTCAAGCCCAGCGAGTACACCCCCGCGGTCGGCAAGTGGCTCGTCGACAGCTTCGCCGAGATCGTCCCGGAGCGGCCCGTCCTGCAGCTCGTCACCGGGCTCGGCGCGACGGGCGCCGCGCTGTGCCGGGCCGGCGTCGACAAGGTCGCCTTCACCGGGTCGGCCGCGACGGGGCGCAAGGTGATGGCCGCCTGCGCCGAGACGCTGACCCCGGTGCTGATGGAGTGCGGCGGCAAGGACGCGATGATCGTCGACGACGACGCTGACCTCGACGCGGCCGCGACGGCGGCGCTGTGGGGCGGGATGGCCAACGCCGGCCAGACCTGCGTCGGCATCGAGCGGGTCTACGTCACCGAGCCGTCGTACGACGGGTTCCTCAAGGCGCTCACCGCCAAGGCCGGGAAGGTCAAGGCTGGCACGTCGTACGGGCCGATCACCATGCCGAGCCAGGTCGACATCATCCGCCGGCACATCGCCGACGCGCTGGCCAAGGGTGGCCGGGCCGTCGTGGGCGGCGGCATCGACGGTGGCCTGGTCGAGCCGACGATCTTGGTCGACGTGCCCGAGGACAGCTCAGCGGTGCGCGAGGAGACCTTCGGGCCGACGCTCACCGTCACCCGGGTGCGCGACATCGAAGAGGCCATCGAGCGCAGCAACGACACGGCCTACGGGCTGGCGGGTTCGGTGTTTTCCAAGAAGCGCGGCGTCGAGATCGCCCGCCGGCTGCGCACGGGGATGACCAGCGTCAACCAGGTGACCGCCTTTGCCGGCATCCCGGGGCTGCCCTTCGGGGGCGTCGGGGAGAGCGGCTTCGGGCGCATCCACGGCGAGGACGGGCTCAAAGAGTTCACCCGCGCCAAGGCGATCACCCGCCAGCGCTACGCCATGCCGATCGAGACGCTGTCGTTCGACCGCAGCCCGCGGGTGGACCGCCTACTGGGCAAGGTGCTGCGGCTCGTGCACGGCCGCTGAGCAGCCCACAACGCAGAGGACCCGGCAGCGACCGCTGCCGGGTCCCTTCGCGATCGCTGCCTACTTCAGGGCGTAGGTGACAGTCGCATCGGTCATACCGGTGAGGTTGCACACCGCGATCGTGACCGGCATCTTGGTCTTGAGGACGATGTTGACCTCTTCCTTCGGGCCGGCCGACACGCCCTTGCCCAACTCGGCACCCTTGCTGTCGAGCAGGTACATGTCCCAGTCGAAGCCCAAGCCGCGACCGGCCGGGTCCGGGGCATCCAGGATGACCTTGAGCTTGCCGGCGCGCGGCATGGCGATCGTGCGCTTGTCGGACGACTCAGGGCGCAGGCTGGTGCAGTTGGCCATCCCCGCCTCGGTCAGGACCTGGATGGTGGGGTCGGGCTGCAACGTCAGCTTGTACGTGCCAGTGAACTTCTTCGCCGGGGCGGCGGTGGCCGGGGCGAAGGCGCCAGCGGCCAGCACGGCAGCGGTGGCGATCAGGACGGTACGACGAACCTGCACGAGGAGCTCCTGGGATAGGGGAAACTGCTACTTGGTCGGCTTGAAGGTGTAGCTGCCCTTGGCATTGGGGCTGCCGAGGTAGTTGCAAGAGGTCACGGTGTACTTGCCCGGCTTCGTGATCTTGTAGATCAACACCTCGGTGGGCCCGACCTTGACCAAGTCCGGGCCTGTGCTGGAGCCGCCGCCGGCGGCCACCTCAGCATCGTCGGCGTTGCGGAGTCCCAGGTCCCAGTCGCCCATGAAGCCCTCGATCTTGGCCGTGAGGGTGCCCTTCGTGGTGGCGGTGAAGGTCTCGCGGTGGTAGGTCAGCTCGCCACCCTCCGGCTGGCACGCGGCGGGCGCCTGCTGCATGTCGTAGGACTTGGTGATGGTCTTCCCTGGCGCGGCAGAGGCAGGGGCCAGGGCTCCTGCAGCGACGACAGCGAGGGCGGCCAGAGGGGCAGCGTGGCGGATCTTCATCGGTAGTACCTCCTGGGGGCGATAACGGAGGACTTCGCGATCGGTGACGGGTGTCCTGCCTACAGACCCCGAGGTTCCGGTAACAGTTCCGTGAACTGGGCCGCCCTTTTCTCCCCTTTTGCGGCGAAGGATTCCATCATGTCCGCCGGCTGGAACATGCCGGCCTGCCAGGTGGCGATCTGCTCCAGGCTGTCGTCGACGCTGTGGTCGCGGGCGTAGTTCATTGCCACCTTGGTGCCCCAGATCGCCAGCGGCGACTTGCCGGCGATCTCCTGGGCGGTGGCGAGCGCGCCGCTGACGAGCGAGTCGTGGTCGGCGTAGACCTCCTGCACCAGGCCGACCTCGTAGGCCCGCGCGGCGGGCATCCGCCGGCCCGTGAACGCGAGCTCGCGGGCCACGCCCTCCGGGATCACCTTGCCGAGGCGCTGCAGGGTGCCGACGTCTGCGGTCATCCCGATGTTGATCTCCTGCACGCAGAAGAAGGCGTCGGCGCTCGCGTAGCGCAGGTCGCAGGCGGTGACGAGGTCGACCGCTCCGCCGATCACGCCGCCCTGGACCGCGGCGATTACGGGCACCCGCGCCTTCTCCAGCGCCGTGAACGACCACTGCAGGACCTTGGCGTTGGAGCGCAGCCGAGCGTGCCGCCGGCCCGCCTCACCGTCGCCGCCGAGATCACCGGAGGTGAAGACCGACAGGTCCATCCCCGCGCTGAAGTGCCGCCCGGTGCTGGAGATGACCACGACGCGGGCGCTGGCCCGGTCGCTGATCTCGGTGACGATCTCGGGCAGCTCGCGCCAGAACTCAGCCACCATCGAGTTGAGCTCGTCCGGACGGGACAGGCGCACGTGGGCGACCTTGTCGGTGATGTCGACGTCGAAGCAGCGGTAGGCCATGCGCCATCGTGGCGCACGACGCTGAGTCCCGTGCGGCCACCCGTGCGCCTGGACCGTCAGCGCCTGGGTCGGCACTAGGTTCGCCACGTGCCCGAGGTCGTGCTGTCCCTGTCCGGCGTTGCCGTCGTCCGTGAAGGAGCGACGTTGTTGGCCGACGTCGACTGGACCGTGCGGGAGGGCGAGCGGTGGGCCGTTCTCGGACCCAACGGCGCGGGCAAGACCACCCTGCTTCAGGTGGCCGGAGCCGCGCTCTTCCCGACCCGAGGTCGGGTGGAGCTGCTCGGCGAGGTCTTCGGCGAGGTCGACCTCGGCGAGCTGCGGACCCGCGTCGGCATCTCGAGCGCGCTGCTCGCCGACCGCATCCCGGGCCACGAGAAGGCCCTCGACGTCGTCGTCACGGCGTCGTACGGCGTCGTCGGTCGGTGGCGGGAGGCCTACGACGCCGCTGACGTACGCCGGGCGGAGGAGCTGCTCGGCCGGGTGGGCCTGCGCGCCTTTGCGGCGCGGCGGTTCGGGACGCTGTCCGAGGGCGAGCGCAAGCGGGTGCTCTTGGCCCGCGCGCTGATGACCGACCCGGAGCTGCTGCTGCTCGACGAGCCGGCGGCGGGCCTCGACCTCGGGGCGCGCGAGGCGCTGCTGCGGCTGCTGACCCGCCTGGCGGACGACCCGAGCTCACCGCCGACCGTGCTGGTCACCCACCACCCGGAGGAGGTCCCGGTCGGGACGACGCACGCCCTGCTGCTCTCGCGTGGCCGCGTCGTCGCGGTCGGACCGATCGGGCAGGTGCTGACCGGACCGGCCTTGAGCAGCGCTTTTGGCCTGCCGCTGGTCGTGGAGCAGCGGGACGGTCGCTACACCGCGCGAGCCACCGGCCTCTGACCGGTCGTCAGCCGAGGGTGGAGGTCTCGTCGACCCAGGCGACGGCGCTCTCGCGCAACTTGTCCTCGTAGGCCTTGGCGTGGTGGCCGCAGAAGAGCAGCTCACCGGTCTCGAGGACGACGCGGACGTAGGCTTGCGCGCCGCAGCGGTCGCAGCGGTCGGCGGCGGTGAGGGAGGGGGCCTGCGGGGTCACGGTCGCGTTCACACCCCACACAACACCACAGATCGCCGCAGCGTTCCCGTCGAAGCGCCCGGCAGGATGGTCGGGTGACCTCTCTCACCGGGCCGCTCGACGGAGTGCTCGTCGCCGACTTCAGCCGGGTCCTGGCTGGACCGTTCGCGACGATGATGCTCGCCGACCTCGGGGCGCGGGTGGTCAAGGTGGAGCGACCCGGCGGAGGGGACGACTCGCGGTCCTATGGCCCCTTCGTCGACGGCCGCTCGCTCTACTTCGCCCGCGTCAATCGCGGCAAGGAGTCGGTGGCCCTCGACCTCAAGGCACCTGCGGACCGGGCCCTGGCGCGCGAGCTGTGCCGACGGGCGGACGTGGTCGTGGAGAACTTCCGACCAGGGGTGATGGACCGGCTCCGGCTGGGCTGGGCCGACCTGCAGCCGTCAGCGCCGCGGCTGGTCTACTGCTCGATCTCCGGCTTCGGCCACACCGGCCCGTGGCGCTCGCGTCCGGCGTACGACGCGGTGGTGCAGGGGATGAGCGGGATCATGAGCGCCACGGGCGCCGCCGACGGCCCACCGGTCAAGCCGGGAGTGCCGGTCGCCGATCTGTCGGCCGGGCTCTACGCCTTTGGGGCCATCACGTCGGCGCTGCTCGGGGTGGCCCGGCACGGCCTGGGGACCCACCT
>JANPHZ010000146.1:0-11363 GCA_031424715.1 Frankiaceae bacterium | reverse complement strand
TGGCTGCGCGGCTACCTCGCCAAGCACACCGGCGGGCTCATCGTGATCAGCCACGATGTGGAACTGCTCGACGCCGTCGTCAACAAGGTCTTCCACCTCGACGCCAACCGGGCCGAGCTCGACCAGTACAACGTGGGCTGGAAGACCTACCTCAAGCAACGCGAAACGGACGAGAAGCGCCGAAAGCGCGAACGGCTCAACGCCGAGAAGCAGGCCGGCGTCCTCAATGCGCAAGCCGAGAAGATGCGGGCCAAGGCCACCAAGGCCAAAGCGGCCCAGGGCATGTTCAAGCGGGCCGAGAAGCTGCTCGCGGGGGTGGAGGGCGAGCGGGTGCAAGACCGGGTGGCCAAGCTGCGCTTCCCCGAGCCGGCCCCGTGCGGCCGCACGCCGTTGACGGCCCGTGAGCTGAGCAAGTCCTACGGCTCGCTGGAGATCTTCACCGACGTCGACCTGGCGATCGACCGCGGCGCTCGCGTGGTTGTCCTCGGTCTCAACGGCGCCGGCAAGACCACCCTGCTGCGGATCCTGGCCGGCGTCGAGCTCCCCGACACCGGTGATGTCCTGCCCGGACACGGGCTCCGCCTGGGTTACTACGCCCAGGAGCACGACACGATCGACACCGATCGCACCGTGCTGGAGAACTTGCGCTCCTCGAGTCCTGACCTCGCCGAGCCGGAGGCCCGGCGGGTGCTCGGTTCGTTCCTGTTCAGCGGCGATGTCGTGCACCAAGCCGCCGGGACCCTCAGTGGGGGTGAGAAGACGCGCCTCGCGCTCGCCACCCTGGTCGTCAGCGGCGCCAACGTGCTGCTGCTCGACGAACCGACCAACAACCTCGACCCGGCAAGCCGCGAGGAGGTGCTCTCCGCCCTCGCGTCGTACAAGGGGTCGGTCGTGCTGGTCACGCACGACGAGGGCGCTGTCGTGGCGCTGTCGCCGGACAAGGTGCTGCTGCTCCCGGACGGTGTGGAAGACAACTGGAGTGACGATTTCGCCGATTTGGTCGCACTCGCCTGATCATGAGTTGGCGTGTCAGGGTGTCGTCGGTAATCATCAGGGCAGAAGTCCGACACATTCCGTTGCATAAGCAGAGGGGCACGACACAGTGGTTCAGGTCACCAAGGGAACGCGCGTGACGGGCGATAGCCGTTCCGCTCTCGCCGGGCAGATGAAGACCCGCTACGAGGCGGGTGAGAGCATTCGTTCGCTCGCTGCCGCGACCGACCGGTCGTACGGCTTCGTGCACCGCGTCCTGAGCGAATCGGGAGCCACCCTGCGTGGCCGCGGCGGTGCGACCCGGAAGAAGAAGGCTTAACGCGTGGATCTCGCCCTCAGCCCCGACCAGGACGCCGTGCGCAAGGCGGCGAAGCAGTGGGTCGATGAGGTGGTCGTGCCGAGGGCGATCAGCAACGACCGTGAGGAGCGCTTCCCGCAGGAGGCGCTCGACGGCCTGCGCGAGACCGGCTTCATCGGGATGTCCATCCCCGAGGAGTACGGCGGAGGCGGCGCCGACCCGCTCTCCTACGTGCTGCTCATCGAGGAGCTCGGGCGGGGTGACGCCAACGTGCGTTCCATCGTGAGCGTGCACCTGGGCCTGGTCGGGGGTGTCCTCGAGCGCATGGGCACCGAGGAGCAGAAGCAGCGCTGGCTGCCGCAGATGGCGACAGGCGAGGTGCTGGCGTGCTTCGGCCTGACCGAGCCCGACTTCGGCAGTGACCCGGCCAACCTGCAGGCCACCGCGACCAAGAACGCCGATGGCGGTTACACCCTCAACGGCACCAAGATCTTCATCACCAACGGCACCATCGCCGGCCTCGCGCTGGTGATGGCCCGCACCGGCGGTCCCGGGGCCAAGGGCGTCAGTGCCTTCCTGGTGCCGACCGAGACGCCCGGTTTCCAGGCCAACCCCATCCACGGCAAGCTGGGGTTGCGCTCCTGCGACACCGCCGAGCTGGTCCTGACTGACGTCGTCGTCGGGCCCGACGCCCTGCTCGGCGGCGTCGAGGGCACCGGCATCCGCGCGGCCCTCTCAGCGCTCAACGACGGCCGGATGTCGATCTCCGCCTCGTGCACCGGCATCGCCCAAGCCTCGCTGGACACGATGGTCACCTACACCACTCAGCGCAAGCAGTTCGGCAAGCCGGTGGCCGGTCACCAGCTGGTCCAGGAGCTCATCGCCGACACCGCCGTCGACGTGGATGCCTCGCGGCTGCTGACCTGGCGGGTGGCCGACCTGAAGACCCGTGGCGAGGACTACGCGCTGGCGGCGTCCAAGGCCAAGCTCTTCACGACCGAGGCGTCGGTGCGGGCGGCCAACGCCTGCGTCCAGGCCCACGGCGGCTACGGCTACATCGACGAGTACCCCGCCGGGAAGTACCTGAGGGACGCGCGGGTTACCACGCTGTACGAAGGGACCAGCCAGATCCAGAAGCTCATCATCGGTCGCGCGGTCACCGGCATCTCTGCTTTCTAGGCCCAGGGGGGCGCGTACGTGGCACCGGCACCGGGTGCGCAGTGGGGCGCGATGCGCTCCTTCATGCGGGACAGCTCGGTCAAGGACACCAAGCTCGCTCCCGGGACCATCAAGCGGATCATCGGCTTCGCCGCGCCGTACAAGCGGCAACTCCTGTGGTTCCTCCTGGTCATCGTCGTCGACGCTGTCGTGGCGATCGCGCCGCCGCTCGTCCTCGCCCTCATCATCGACGAGGGCATCGGCAAGAACCCGCCGCAGACGGGCCGTCCCGGCCTCGTTCTTGCGCTGGCGCTGTTCGTCGCCGCGCTGGCACTGTTCGACGCCGTGCTGTCCCTGGTCAACCGCTACTTCTCCGCCCGCATCGGCGAAGGACTGATCTACGACCTGCGGTCGCAGGTCTACGCGCACGTCCAGCGGATGCCGATCGCCTTCTTCACCCGCACCCAGACCGGCGCGCTCATCAGTCGGCTCAACAACGACGTCCTCGGAGCCCAGCAGGCCTTCACGGGCACCTTGTCCAACGTCGTCAGCAACGTCATCGGGGTCGTGCTCACCCTGTCGGTGATGTTCATCCTGTCGTGGCAGATCACCCTGCTGTCGCTCGTGCTGCTGCCACTGTTCATCATCCCGGCCAAGCTCGTCGGGCGCCGGCTGCAAGAGCTCACGCGGGAGAGCTACAGCCTCAACGCCGAGATGAACAACTCGATGACCGAGCGCTTCAACGTCTCGGGTGCCCTGCTGGTCAAGCTGTTCGGTCGAGCCGACCAGGAGGAGCAGGCCTTCCGCGACCGGGCCGGCCGGGTGCGCGACATCGGGATCACCTCCGCGATGTACGGGCGGATCTTCTTCGTCTCGCTCACGACGGTGGCGGCGCTCGCGACTGCGCTGGTCTACGGCGTTGGCGGGACCTACGCCGCTAGCGGCAACCTGAAGGTCGGCATCGTCGTGGCGCTCGCGGGCCTGTTGGCGCGGCTCTACGGACCGCTCACAGCACTGTCCAACGTGCGGGTCGACGTCATGACCGCGCTCGTGTCGTTCGAGCGGGTCTTCGAGGTGCTCGACCTGGAGCCGATGGTCGCGGACCGTCCGGGAGCGCAGGCGCTCACCCCGGGCGTGCCATCACTGGAGTTCCGCGGCGTGCACTTCCGCTACCCGCAGGCGTCCGAGGTCTCGCTCGCGTCGCTGGAGTCCGTCGCCGTGCTCGACACGGCTCCGTCGCTGCCGGTGCTCAAGGGCGTGTCCTTCGTCGTACAGCCCGGGCAGCTGGTCGCGCTGGTCGGTCCCTCGGGAGCCGGCAAGACCACCATCAGCCAGCTCGTCACCCGGATGTACGACGTGCGGGAGGGGGCCGTGCTCGTCGGTGGCGTGGACGTGCGGGACCTGACGCTCGCGTCACTGCGCGCCGAGGTGGGGGTGGTCACGCAGGACGCCCACATGTTCCACGACACCATTCGGGCCAATTTGCGCTACGCCCGCCCCGAGGCGACCGACGACGAGCTGTGGGAGTCCCTGGAGTCCGCGCAGGTCGGGCCCTTGGTGCGCTCGCTGCCTGATGGCTTGGACACCGTGGTCGGCGATCGGGGGTACCGGCTGTCCGGTGGCGAGAAGCAGCGGATGGCTCTAGCCCGGCTGCTCCTGAAGGCGCCCGGGCTGGTGGTCCTGGACGAGGCAACTGCGCACCTCGACAGCGAGTCCGAGGCCGCGGTGCAGCGTGCGCTGGCCCTCGCACTGCGGGGACGGACCTCCCTCGTGATCGCCCACCGCCTGTCCACGGTGCGCGACGCCGACCTCATCCTGGTCATCGAGGACGGCCGGGTGGTCGAGCAGGGCCGCCACGACGCGCTGCTCGCCCGCGAGGGCCTCTACGCCGAGCTCTACCGCACCCAGTTCGCCCGGCAGGACGTGGTGGCGCCCACCATCGACTGAGCACGCATGGTCACAACGGGTCATTGCGGTATGCACACACAGCAACCAGCATGCTCGCATGGGTTGGGTAGCGGTCATCGCGCTGAACGCGGTCATCTCGGTCTGCTACGTCATCATCTCCGGGATCATCGCGCTGGGGCTCGTCCGTACGCGGCAGGTGCGCTCCAACCCGCTGGCCCTCGCGACGGCGGCGATCTTCCTGTCCTGCGCCGTGCACCACGCCGACCACGCCATCCACGTGACCGTGCTCGGGCGGTCGGCAGAGCTGTTCGGCACGCGGGAGGTCTTCGGTGAGTGGCACAGTGTCCTCGTCGACATCGTCGGTGCCGTGGTCGCGGTCACCTACCTCGGGCTGCGCCGCAGTTACAAGACCCTCCTCAACACACCCGCCATGTTCGACGACGCCGTCAGGGTGGCCGCGGAGAAGCAATGGCGTGAGCGCGCGCTGACCGACCCGCTCACCGGCATCCCCAACCGGGCGGCCTATCAGCAGTGGGCTGACGACCTCGCGGCCCGCGGTGGCGAGGTCTGCGTGCTCTTCGTCGACCTGGACGGGTTCAAGCGGATCAACGACGCCTTCGGCCACGACGCCGGCGACCGGCTGCTCGTCGAGGTCGCGCAGAGGTTGGTCGAGCAGGCTCGGCTCGACGAGCGGGTGTTCCGGCTCGGCGGTGACGAGTTCGTCATCGTGCTGCCTGGGCCGTTTGTCCCCGGCGCCATCTCGGATCTGGTCGGTAGGGTCCAGGCCCAGGTCGGCACGCCCTGTCAGCTGCGCGAAGGTCAGGTCGTCATCGGCTCGAGCATTGGGGTGGCCAGCGGTCCGGTATCCGGTGGTGTCGACCGGCTGCTACGCGAGGCAGACGCGGCGATGTACCAGATCAAGGCCACGTCGGCTGCGAGCCTGCCCGGGCCACGTCCGTCGACCGAGCGACCTGTGGAGCAGACCGCCTGATCAGCGGTCCAGCTGCCACTCGGTCCAGTACTCGCAGGGCACGTAGCCCAGCAGGTCGTTGACCCGGACCATGAAGGTGTTGCTCTCGGCGTTCCAGGTGTTGACCCATCGCGTCTCGGGACACTGCTCGGCCACGAGCCGGTGGTGGCGCTGCTTGAGGATCAGCCCGAGCGACCGGCCGCGCTGCTCCGGGACCACGAGGGTCGCCCACTGGTAGCCCACCTCCGGAGCTCGAATACTCACGGCGATCTCGGTCAGCCCGACCAGCTGACCGGTCGAGAGGTCCTCCACCGCCGTCGTCAGGCGCCGCCGACCCCGCAGCCGGACGGCCTCCTCCTCCTCGCGGTAGCGGCCGGCATCCCACTGCTCCGCGGCCCAGTCCATCTCGCCCAGCGGTGCATCGGTGGAGAGCCGCTGCTTGAGGTAGGCCAGGTCGTCGACCAGCTCGCCGGCCGCCGCGCCCTCCCACTGGTGCAGCCGATAGCCGGCCGGGACGGCGAGCGGGTCAGTCACCGGGTGCGCGTGCAGATCGACGACTCGGCGCACCTCGCGGAGCACGGGCCGCGCGCCCACAGAGGACAGGAGCGGCTGCAGCGGTGCAGGGCCCTCGGGATAGGGCGAGGGCACCTCGAAGAACACGCGTGGCCGACCGGCTGCGGACAGCTCGCTCAGCAGGGAGGTCAGCAGGGCCCGTCCGTATCCTCGACCGCGCTGCGCGGGGTGCACCTGCAGGTTGATGCCGGCCGTCTCGGTGTTGTCCCGGGTAGGCAGGCTCAGCGATGCGGTCGCGACCGGTGTGGGGCCGTCCTGAGCCAGCCAGAGCTCGAGCCGCTCGCCGGCTTCCGGTCCGGTGCCCAGGACGTCCTCACGGCGCTCCTCGAACGGATCTGCCGGCAGCTGCTCGAAGTCGTGAGCAAATGCTGCCTCGCGGACCTGCTGCCACAGCCGCAGGTCGGCCTCGTCCAGGACACGGGTGATGGTCGGGCTGGTCACCCGTCCGTCGTACCACTCGCGTCCACCGGGTTGGCCTATCCGGGTACGACGATCGCGCGGGCCCCGACACCGTTCTCCATGGCTGCAAAGGCGTCGTCGATGTCGTCCAGGCCGATCGTCGAGGTGATGAGGCTGGCGAGGTCCAGCCGGCCGGCGGCCGCGTGCTCCAGCAGAGCCGGGATGTCCTTGGTCGGGTCGGTGGAGCCGTAGACGCAACCGGTGATCGTGCGAGCGAAGTGGAAGAGCTCGAGGGCGCTGAAGGACACGGACTGCTCCTTGCCGCCGATGCCCACGATCGTCGTCATCCCGCCGCGCCGGGTGGCCGCCCAGCAGTCGCGGATCGTCGCCGCCAGGCCGACGCAGTCGAAGGCGTGGTCGGCGCCGCGTCGCTCGGTGAGCGCCCGGACCCGCTTGGGCAGGTCGTCACCGGCCTCCAGGGTGTCGGTCGCGCCCATCGCCCGGGCCAGCGAGAGCTTGTCGGGGGAGGGGTCGACCACGATCACCTGGCCCGCTCCGGCCAGGCGGGCACCCTGGACGACAGACAGGCCGACACCGCCCAGCCCCACGACCAGGACGCTCTGCCCCGCGCGAACCTTCGCGGTGTTGAGGACGGCACCGACGCCGGTCATCACCGCGCAGCCCACGAGCGCGGCGTGCTCCAGGGGAACGCCGTCGGGCACCGGCAGGACGGCGCGAGCCGACACCACCGTCTCCTCGGCAAAGCCTGCGGTCGACAGGCCGGGGTAGAGCGGCACTCCGTCGTACGTCGCGTAGGGGGTGGCAGCAGCATCGGAGGACCGCTCGCACAACCACGGCTCACCCTGCTGGCAGTACCAGCACTGCCCGCACGGCGGGGCCCAGCACAGGACGACGCGGTCGCCGACGGCGCAGGTGGTCACACCCTCACCGAGGCAGACCACGACCCCGGCGGCCTCGTGCCCCAGGACGGCGGGCACCGGCTGGCGCAGGGTCCCCCGGGCGAGGGAGAGGTCGCTGTGGCACACGCCGGTCGCCGCGACCTTGACGCGCACCTGTCCCGGCCCGGGGTCGGGCAGCTCTATGTCGGCGACGCGGAGCGAGGCTCCGGTCTCGGTCAGGACAGCAGCGCGCACCATGGCAGCGACCCTAGCGGCGCGCTCAGAGCGAGCGCAGGTCGACGTCCAGGGTGGTGCGGTCCAGGCTCGCGAGCAGGTCGAGCTGCGGGCCGGTCTTCGGCAGCTCGTAGCGGAAGAAGTACTGCGCCGCGGCGCGCTTGCCGGCGTAGAAGTCGCCCTCGCCGCTGGCCGCGAGCAGCTGCTCGAGCCACATCCACGCGATGACTACGTGCCCCACGGCTTCGAGGTAGATCGAGGCGTTGGCGAGCGCTACCTCGGGATCACCGGTGGCCCACAGCTGCGCGGTGACCTCGACCACCCGGTCCAGGGCCCCTTGCAGGGCAGCGGCCTCGGGGAGGTCGCCTGCCCGTCCGATGGTGGTCGAGATCGTCTCGGCGAGCAGGGCGAGTCCGGCGCCGCCGTGCTGGACCACCTTGCGGCCGAGCAGGTCCAGTCCCTGGATGCCGTGGGTGCCCTCGTGGATCGGGTTGAGCCGGTTGTCACGGTAGTGCTGCTCAACGTCGTACTCCCGGGTGTAGCCGTAGCCGCCGTGGATCTGGATCGCCAGGCTGTTGGCCTCGACGCACCACTGGGACGGCCAGCTCTTGGCGATGGGGGTCACCACGTCGACCAGGGTGCCGGCGCGCGCGCGCGCCGCCGGGTCTTCGGCGGTGTGCTGCTCGTCCACGAGCTGCCCGCAGTAGAGCGTGAGTGCCAAAGCCCCTTCCACGTAGGACTTCTGGGCCAGAAGCATCCGGCGCACGTCGGCGTGCTCGATGATGGGCACCTGCGGGCTGGAAGGGTCCTTGCCGGCGATGGGCCGGCCCTGCGGTCGGTCCTTGGCATACTGCAGTGACTTGAGGTAGCCGGTGTAGCCCAGGGCGGTGGCACCGGAGCCGACGCCGATGCGCGCTTCGTTCATCATGTGGAACATGTAGGCCAGCCCCCGGTGGGGCTCGCCGACGAGGTGCCCGACCGCTCCCGGCAGACCGCCGGGGGTATGCACGCCCTCGCCGAAGTTGAGCAGCGTGTTGGTCGTTCCGCGGTAGCCCATCTTGTGGTTGAGACCGGCGAGGACGACGTCGTTGCGCTCGCCCGAGTCGACGACCACCTTCGGGACGACGAACAGCGAGATGCCCTTCACCCCAGGAGGTCCGCCGGGGATCTTGGCAAGGACGAGGTGGACGATGTTGTCGCTCAGCTCGTGCTCACCGGCCGAGATCCACATCTTGTTGCCGAAGAGCCGAAAAGTGCCGTCCGGCTGCGGCTCGGCGCGGGTCACCACATCGGACAGGGACGAGCCGGCCTGCGGTTCCGACAGGCACATCGTGCCGAACCAGCGGCCCTCCAGCATCGGCCGCACGTAGGTGTCGATCTGATCGGGTGAGCCGTGCGCGAGCAGCAGGTTGGCCGCCCCGATGGTCAGGAAGGGGTACGACGAGGTGCCGACGTTGGCGGCCTGGAACCACGCGAAGCAGGCGTTGGCGAGCACGTGGGGCAGCTGCATGCCGCCGACCTCGTGGTCCATCGCGGCGGCGATGAGCCCGGTCTTGGCGAAGACGTCGAGCGCCTCGCGCACTTCCGGGACGAGAACGACCCGGCCGTCGACGACGTGCGGCTCCTGCGCATCCGCCTTCTTGTTGTGCGGCGCGAAGTGCCGGGTGGCGACCTGCTCGGACAGATCGAGGACCGCGTCGAAGGTCTCGCGCGAGTGCTCGGTGTAGCGCGCTCGCTTGGTCAGCTGCTCGACATCGAGCCACTCGTAGAGCAGGAAGTCGAGGTCGCGGCGCGAGAGCAGCACGGAGGTCATGCGCCCATTCTGCGCGGCGCCCGGCGTGCTGTCAGACTGCCCCGCGTGAGGGAACCCGAGCCGCCCGGCCTGCTGCCCCCGTGGGCGACCCCGAACCGGCTGGCCCTGCAGACCCAGGCCCGTGCCTTTGCCCGGGACGTCGTTCTCCCGATCGCCGACGAGCTCGACCCGCAGAAGGCGGAGATGCCCCGCGCGCTGATCGAGCAGATGGCGGCCCTGGGGTGGTTCGGCATCACGATCCCGGCAGCCGACGGGGGACTCGGGCTCGGCGTCTTCGAGTACTGCCTGATCAGCGAGGAGCTCGCCGGCGCGTGGATGAGCGTCGCGAGCATCCTGGCGCGCGGTCAGGGACTGGGCACCCAGGTCACCGATGACGCGCGGCGCCGCGAGCTGCTCCAGCGCAGTGCGGCCGGTCGCTGGATCGGCTCGATCGCGCTGTCCGAGCCGCAGGCCGGGTCGGACCTGGCGGCCGTGCAGACCCGGGCGGTGCGCGACGGCGACGACTGGGTGCTCACCGGTCACAAGCGCTGGGCGGGCAACGCCCTGGCCGCCGACTTCCTGGAGGTCCTGTGCCGGGTCAGCGACCCGGCGCCCGGGGAGTCTCGCTCGACGGGCCTCGTGCCCTTTCTCGTGGTGAAGGAGCCGGGCAGCTTTCCCGCCGGGATCACTGGACAGGCGATCGACAAGATCGGCTACCACGGCTTCCTCACCTGGGACCTCGAGCTTGACGGCGTACGCGTCCCGGACAGCGATCGACTGACCGGGCTCTACGCCGACGAGGGCAACGAGGACGAGTCCGGTTTCGCGGCCGTGCAGCGCGGCCTGAACATCGCTCGCGTGCACACCGCCGCACGGGCCGTCGGCCTGGCACGTGCGGCCGTCGAGGACTGCACCCGCTACCTGCAGGAGCGCGCGCAGTTCGGGCGGCCGATCGGCGACTTCCAGGCGCTGCGCTTTGCCTTGGCAGACATGGCCGCCGACGTCGTGCAGTCCCGTGCGCTGTGGCAGCAGGTGGCCCACCTCATCGATGCGGGCGTGCCGTGCGAGTCCGAAGCCGCGATGGTGAAGCTGCAGGCCACCGAGATGGCGGTGCGGGTGACCGGTCAGGCGATGCAGCTGCACGGAGGCAACGGCTACACGACGGAACGGCGGGTCGAGCGCTACTGGCGCGATGCGCGGTTGACCACCATCTTCGAGGGCACCAGCGAGATCCAGCGGCGCATCATCAGCGACCGCCTGCTGCCCCGGCCCGAGTCCGCCTGAGGCTCCTAGACTTGCCGGTGTGACCGGCATCGACCCCGCGCGGCTGGCCATTGCTCTCGAGGTGTTCGCCGAGCTGGACGACCTGCCCGCCGACCACCCCGACTCGGTCGCGATCCGCAGGGCGACCGGGCACTTCTTCAAGTCGGTGAAGATGAACCGCCGGCGCGAGCGGCGCGAGGCCCTGATGGCGCAGGACAGCGCCGTCACCGCAGCGACCGCGACGGCGGCCCCCGACCGGATCGACGACGAGACGCGCGGCCTGCCGCTGACCACGTCCACACAGGCACCCGTCGCCGGGGTCCTGCACCGTCCGCGGGCGTGTTACATCTGCAAGGAGCGCTACCACCAGGTCCACGCCTTCTACCACCAGCTCTGCCCGGAGTGCGCGGAGCAGAACTGGTCGCGGCGCGAGGCCCGCACCGATCTCACCGGCCGCCGGGCACTCCTCACCGGCGGGCGCGCCAAGATCGGCATGTACATCGCGCTGCGGCTGCTGCGCGACGGTGCGCACACCACCATCACCACGCGCTTCCCCACGGACGCCGTACGCCGGTTCACCGCAATGCCCGACAGTGCTGACTGGATCGACCGACTGCGGATCGTTGCCATTGACCTGCGCGACCCCGCGCAGGTCGTGGCGCTCGCTGACGAGGTGGCCGCACAGGGCCCGCTCGACGTGCTCATCAACAACGCCGCGCAGACCGTCCGGCGTACGGTTGGTTCCTACGCCCAGCTCATCGCTGCCGAGTCCGCAGCGCTGCCCGCCGGGCCGCTTCCCGACGTCGTCGACCTGGGACATGGCCCGGTGGCGCTGACCGGGGCGCCGGGGGACAAGCACTCCTTCGACGCGCACAA
>JANPHZ010000145.1:0-7043 GCA_031424715.1 Frankiaceae bacterium | reverse complement strand
GTGGCCCGTCCGGCCCGGCGCAGATGGCCAGCTGCATAGTGCCGTCGGCATGCCGGGCTCTGTGTGCCGCGGCGATGTAGGCGGCGGCAACGTCGGGATCGAACGGGCTCGGCAGGGGCGTCCAGCGGTCCATCTGGGGGGTGTCGAACAGCTGCACCATCGCCTCAGCGTCGTCGTCACGCCACTCACGCAGGTGCACGCCGTACGCCGAAAAGCAGACGGAGCTGATCTCGGTACCCACCAGCGGAGGCTAGGTCCTGACGTCCAGGACGAGCTTGCCGGTCGACCGTCGCGAGCGAAGGTCCTCGTGCGCCGTCCGCGCCTCGGCGAGTGGGTAGGTGCCGCCCACGATCGGCCGCAGCGTGCCGTCAGCGACGAGGGCGAGCAGCTCGTCCATCGGACCCGACAGCATCTCGGGGCGGGTGAAGCAGTGCGCAAGCCAGAAGCCGATGACGGCCCGGCTGCGGGACATCAGGGCACCGGCGTCCAGGGCACCCGGGGGAGTGCGCGAGGCCATACCGAACGTCGCGAGCCGACCAAAGGGCGCCAGGGCGGCGAGCGAGGCGTCGAAGGTGGACCCGCCGACCATCTCGAGCACGACGTCGACCTTCCGACCTCCGTTGGCTTCTTCGATCGCGGCCTTGAGGTCAGCGGCGCCGGCGTCGATCGTCACGTCCGCACCGAGTTCCTTGGCCAGCTGGCGCTTGTCCTCGCTGGACGCGACGGCAATGACCCGGCCGGCGCCCCACGCCTTTGCCAGTTGCACCGCGAGGGTGCCCACACCACCGGCAGCGGCGTGGACGACGACCGACTCGCCGGGCGCGAGGTGCGTCGACGTGCGGAGCAGGTGCCACGCGGTCAGGCCTTGGACCATCAGCGCGAGCGCCTGCCCGTCCTCGACCGCGTCGGGCACGGCAAAGCTCATGGCCGGGTGCACGGCAGCCTTCTCGCAATAGCCCCCGTCCATGGCAAAGGCAGCGACCCGCCTGCCGTCGGCGGTGGTGCCGACGACCTCGGACCCGGGCACCAGCGGCAGTGCGCTCTTGGACAGATAGCTGTCCTCCACCTGGTGGGTGTCGGCGTAGTTGATGCCCGCCGTACGCACCTCCAGCAGGTCGAACCCCTCCGGGGCGACCGGGTCGGGCAGGTCGGTCAGGGTAAGGACCTCAGGTCCGCCGAACTCGGTGATCTGAATGGCGCGCATGGACCGAACCGTACGACGAAGCCCGACCGGTGGCTCAGCCGGTCCGGATGCGGCTCGCGAGAGACCGGTGGACCGGAAGGGCGCGCACAGCTGCGTAGGGCACGTATCCCTCGACAAAGGCGGGCACGTCGGAGAGCGGCAGTGGCCGGGACAGGAACCACCCCTGCGCCTGGTCGCAGCCCAGCGCTGCCAGGCGGGACCAGGTGGCCTCGTCCTCGACGCCCTCGGCCACGACCTGCAGGCCCAGGCTGGTGCCGAGGTCGATGACGGACTTCACGATCGCGGCGTCCTGCTCGTCGTGGCGCATCCCCAGGACGAAGAGCTTGTCGATCTTGACCTCGTCGACCGGGAGGCGGGACAGGTAGGACAGCGAGCTGTATCCCGTGCCGAAGTCGTCTACGGACAGCCGCACCCCTGCCTCGTGCAGTCGGTCGAGCACGGCGGTCGTGCCAGCGAGGTCGGACATCACACTGCTCTCGGTGATCTCGAGGGTCAGCAGCTCCGGCGGCACGTCGTGGTGCAGCAGCAGGCTGAGGACGTCCTCGACCAGGTCGGGGTCGAGGAGGCTGCGGGTCGACAGGTTCACCGCGATCCCGATCGACACGCCCTGCTCCCGCCATCGGGCGCACGCCGCGATCCCCTCACCGAGCACGGTGGCGGTGAGCGGACGGAGCAGGCCGGTCCGCTCGGCGACGGGGATGAAGTCCTCGGGCGCGATGAGCCCGCGGGTCGGATGGCGCCAGCGCAGGAGCAGTTCGACACCGGTGACCTCGCCGCTCGCAAGGTCAGCCTTGGCCTGCGCGTGCACCTCGATCTCGTCGTGCGCCAGAGCCGCACGCAGCTCGGTGCCCATCACGAGCCGGGCGGGGGCGTTCTGGTCGAGCTCGGCCCGGTAGGACTCGACGCCTCGGCCGCTGTTCTTGGCGGCGTACATCGCCACGTCGGCGCACTTGAGCAAGCCACCCACCGTTGTGCCGTCGAGCGGCGCCAGGGCGATACCGATGCTGGCCCCGATCTCGAGCTCGACGTCCTCGATCGTGGTCGGGACCTCGAGCGCGAGCAGCAGGGTGCGGGCGACCGCCTCGGCGCTGTCCCGATCAGCAACCCCGGGCAGCAGTACGGCGAACTCGTCCCCGCCGAGCCGGGCCACCAGCGTGCCGTCCGGCACCGTGTGCAGCAGGCGGTCGCCCACCTCGCGCAGCAGCAGGTCGCCATGGAGGTGACCGAGGGTGTCGTTGACCTCCTTGAAGCGGTCGAGGTCCATCAACAGCATGGCCAGGCCGGGGGAGGAGCCCTCGGTGTGGTGCCGCAGCTCCTCGTTGACGGCGCCTTCGAGGCGAGCCCTGTTGGGCAGCCCGGTCAGGGAATCGTGCAAGGCCTCATGGCGGAGCCGGTCGACGAGACGGCCGTTCTCCAGCGCGACGGCGGCGTGGTTGGCCACGGTCTCGAGCAGCTGGACGTCATCGACCGAGAAGCTGCGGACGCTGCCCATCCGGTCGGCCACCACGACAGCACCCACCACGCCCTCGGCGCCGCGCAGCGGGGCGACAAGGGCCTCGCGGATTCCCCTGCTGACCAGGTAGTCGCGGGGCGCGGTCTCACGGCTCGTGCGGGCAACCAGCAGCGGCTGGCAGTCATCGACGACGCAACTGCGCAACCACGCACCGGCAGCCATCTCCGGCGCCTCCTGGCGGACGAGGCGGATTCCGTCGTAGGTCAGTCGCAGCCCGGCCTCCGCGCCTGATTCGGGCAGCAGGAGCAGGTCGGCGCTCTCCGCGCGCAACAGGTCGCGAGCCTGGGCGAGAACGGAGCGAATCACGTCGTCGACCTCGGGCGCGTTGCCCACTGCCTGGCTGAAGCGGTAGAGCCGCTCCAGGGACAGGTGCCGGTCAGCCAACGCGGCGTAGGCGCGATAGGTCAGGACGCAGATGACGGCCGCGGCGCCGAGTAGCCACGCCGTGTCCGTGGACAGGATCAGGCAGTTGGTGGCGATCAGGCCGAGCGTGGTCGTCAGCCCTGCGATGGGCAGTCCTACGCCGACAGCCCGGCGTAGGTCCTCGAGTCTCAGCACGCCTTCGTAGAGCACGATCACCATGGACACGGCGACGGCGGACAGCAGGCTGGACGACATGACCGCGATGTAGGCGGCGACCCAGGCCCGACCGCTGACGGCGTCCGTCGTGCCAGCAACGGCGTGGAAGACCGCGAGCCCCACGCTGACCTCCGCAAACGCGAGCGCGAGGTTGAAGGCCAGCTTGAGCGGGGCTTGGCGGCGGTACAGCGCGTAGACGAGAAAGGATCCGGCCACCCGGGTGGCGATCACCGTCGTGGGCTCAGCGAGGAAGAGCCCCAGCACGAGCGGGATCTCGCTCATCGACACGGTCTGGGCCTCGCGGCGCACCTGCACGTGCAGGACCGAGGCCTCGACGGCGATGAACAGCGCCAGCAGCACGGGCCACGGCAGCTGCATGCGGTCGTAGGCCCCGGTGGCGTTCCATGTGAGGTAGAGCGCCCCTGTGCCGAGCGCCGCCAGCAGGCCGGCGAGCACGAGGACCCGCAGCACCAGCACCACCGGCCGCGTGGCAGCCGGGAGAGAAGCACTCTGCCTGTCAGGCACTGCTTCCTCCGGGTCTCAAGACACTCGTAGGCTCAGGATCGGCACGTTGCGTGCCGACCCTGAGCCCGGAGTGGTGGTGCGCTAGCTCCAGCTGCTGCTCGCCCAGGACGATCCGGCCCAGCTGCTGCCGGCCCAGGACGAACCAGCCCAGCTGCTGCCGGCCCAGGACGAACCAGCCCAGGACGAGCCAGCCCAGCTGCTGCCGGTCCAGGTCCCGGTAGCCCAGGACGATCCGGCCCAGCTGCTGCCGGCCCACGAGCTACCGGCCCAGGACGATCCGGCCCAGCTGCTGCCGGCCCACGAGCTACCGGCCCAGCTGCTGCCGGTCCACTCGGTCTCGTTCCAGGTGCCGTCGTCCCACGACTCGGCCTTGGCGCGCTCCTTGGCCAGGCGCTTCGCGCTGTACTTCTTGCCGTGGATGTCGCGCTCGCCATCCAGGACCTTGCCCTGGTAGGACAGGCGCATCGAGCCGCGGCTGCCGTCGATGCTCCCGGTACCCGAGGACAGAGCGAACCGCTGGGGCGCGTTGCCCGGGTTGATCGCGGCCGAGCGGCCCAGGTCGAGCAGACCGGCGCCCTGCGCAGTGGCGTCCACGCCGGGGAGCGGCCGGGCGCCCTGCTTGAGGGCCGCCTTGACCTGGTCGGGGCTCAGGCCGGGGCGCTGGCTGAGCAGCAGGGCTGCAGCGCCGGACACCACAGCGGCAGCCTGGGAGGTGCCGCTGCCACGGAAGAAGCGCTCGCCGATCTTGCCGGATTCACCGTGCTTGGCGTCCACGTAGGAGCCGGGGACCCGCAGCGACTGGATGCTCCGGCCGGGGGCAAGCAGGTCAGGGTTGCGGACGCCGTCACCGCGAGCGGAGAAGGAGGCGACCGTGTCGTCCGCTGCGCTGATCGTGCCCTGGCTGTCGGAAGCGCCGACAGCGATGACGAACGGGTCGACCGCGGGCGCGGTCAGCCGGCCGAGGCTCGAGCCGGTGTTGCCGGCACTCGTCACCACGGTGATGCCCTGAGCCCAGGCGACCTCGACGGCGTGGGCCAGCGGGTCGATCTCGTAGCTCTGCTTGCTGTCGGTGCCGAAGGACAGGTTGAGCACCTTGATGTTCAGGCCCTCGTCCTGGCGGTGGCTGATGACCCAGTCGATCGCGGCCAGGACCTGCGTCACGTCGCTGGCACCCCGGGCGTCGGCGACCTTGAGGCTGATGAGGCGAGCACCGGGGGCGACACCGACGAAGGCGCTGGGCGTGGAGCCGTCAAGCGCGGCGCCCTGGTCGCGGCCCAGGATGATGCCGGCCATGTGCGTGCCGTGCCCGATGGTGTCGCGGTAGCGCAGGTCGTCGTTGGTGGACTCGAACGACAGGTCCGGTCCGTTGACGACGCGACGCAGGTCCAGGCCCGGAACCGGGCTGATGCCGGAGTCGATGAGGGCGACGTCGACGCCCCGGCCGGTCGTCGCGGTAGCGGTGGCGGAGATCTGCGCCCGGACGTTGTGCAGGCTGCCGGCGTCGTTCGCCGGCTGGTAGTCGCTCGCGGCCAGCTTGACCTGGACGTTGCCGACGACGGAGGCCACGGCCGCGTGGCCGCGCAGGGCGGCGGCTGCGGCGGGGCTGAGCTGGGTGGTCAGCGTCTGCAGGGCGGTCATCCGCCGGGTGACGGTGCCACCCGTCGAGCGGACGGCTGACTCCACCTGGGACATCGCCCCGGGCTGCACCCGGACGACGTAGGCGGCGGTCGTCGGCTCGGCGGCGGAGGTGGCTGCCAGAGCTGTACCGGCGGCCGGGACCAAGGCGACCGCGAACGCGGTCACGATGCCGGAGACCTTGGCGGCCGTCCGGGTCCAGCTCGAGCCGCGGGCCGGCTGGGCGTCGCGGGTCCAGCTCGAGCCGCGGGTCGGCTGCGCTGCGCGCGTCCAACTGGAGCCCCTCACTGGAGGTGCGGCGGCCGGGGTGCCGGTCGCGCCGGGGGCGTGCTTCATGGGGGCTCCGAGAGGGATCGCTGGTGTCCCTTCACGATGGGCCAGGAAAGCCTGGTCAGGCAGGACCATGCGCAGCCACTTTGGTTAGGCCATTCGGCCCCCGGGATCAGGACATCAGGCCCAGACCCCCGTCCACGACCAGCACCTCGCCCGTCACGTAACTAGTCCTGACCAGTCCGAGGACCGCTTCGGCGACATCGTCCGGGGTCGCCGAACGACGCAGCGGCGCCATGGCCTGCACGAGGCCGCGGATCTCGGTCCACGACTCGGTCCACGGGGTGTCCACGAGCCCCGGGGCAACGGCGTTGACCCGTACGTCGGGACCCAGGGCCTTGGCCAGCAGCCGGGTCTGGTGGTTGAGCGCCGCTTTGCTTGCGGCGTAAGGGATCGAGGAGCCGGTGGGCCGAACGCCAGCCAAGGAGGAGACGTTGACGACGCAGCCCGGGGCGGCTGCCCGCAGCGCCTGCTCGGCAGCGGTGACCAGCACGAACGGGGCGATGACGTTGACGTCGTACAGGCGTCGCCAGACGTCAGCGGTCGCCGCACCGAGGTCGGTGTGGGCGATGACCTCGGTGGTGCCGGCGTTGTTGACCAAGACGTCGAGCCGGCCGAAGCGCTCCAGCACCCGGCGGACGAGGTCGTGGGCGGCCTGCTCGTCGCCGAGATCGGCCTGCTCGTAGACGCCGCCGACCTCCTGCGCGACGGCCTCGCCGGCGGCGACCGAGGACCGCGACGTGACCACCACGGCATAGCCCTCAGCCGCCAAGCGGCGAGCGACTTCGGCGCCGATCCCTGAGGAGCTACCGGTGACGAGGGCGACAGGTCGGGTCTCGACGGGCATGGCGCGGACGGTACCGGGAGGATGGGCCCATGACCGACGCCCTGCTCCTCGTCTCCTTCGGCGGACCCGAAGGGCCGGATGACGTCGTGCCGTTCCTGCAGAACGTCACCCGCGGCCGGGGGATCCCGGACGAGCGACTGGCGGAGGTGGGCCGGCACTACCAGGACGTGTTCGGTGGCGTGTCGCCGCTCAACGACCAGTGCCGGGCCCTGGTCGCCGCCCTCGAGCAAGCGCAGGACCTGCCGGTCTACTGGGGCAACCGCAACTGGGCGCCCTACCTGCGCGACGCCCTCGCGACCATGCGGGCGGACGGGATCGAGCACGCCTACGCGATCGTGACGAGCTGCTTCCCGTCGTACAGCGGCTGCCGGCAGTACCGCGAGGACATCGCGGCGGCGCAGCAGGACGGC
>JANPHZ010000144.1:0-3564 GCA_031424715.1 Frankiaceae bacterium | reverse complement strand
TCGGCGGGCTCCGTGGGCTCGGCGGGCTCAGTGGGCTCGGCTGCCGGCTCCTCCGCGACGACGGCCGGGGTACCGGCACCGCCGCCGAGGACGCTGGGGTCGGCCTCCGCCTTGGCCTGCAGGGCGCCCATGACACGGGCGGCCTGGGCGAGCGGGGCGTTGAGCAGGTAGACGGCCTGCGACAGCGAGGCCTTCATGGCGCCAGCCAGCTTGGCCAGCAGCACCTCGCGCGACTCGAGGTCGGCGAGCTTGCGGATCTCGTCGGCGGTCAGGGCCTTGCCGTCCATGACGCCGCCCTTGACCACGAGCGCCGGGTTGGCCCGCCCGAAGTCACGCAGGCCCTTCGCGGCCTCGACCGGGTCGCCGTGCACGAACGCCACGGCCGTCGGACCGGTCAGCAGGGCGTCGAGGTCGGTCAGCCCAGCAGCCTGGGCCGCAAGCTTGGTCAGCGTGTTCTTCGAGACGCTGTACGACGTCGAAGCGCCCATGGCGCGGCGCAGCTCCTGGAGCTGCTTCACCGTGAGCCCGCGGTACTCGGTGAGCACGGCGGCCGCGGACGTGCGGAACGACTCCGCGAGCTGCGCCACCGCGTCGGCCTTCTCGGGGTGGACGGTCGCCCGCTTGTGCGTAACGGTGCTGTCGGCCGTATCGGTCGCCATGTTCCTGCCTTCTGCTGCGCGATGAGAGGTGCTGGGTCAGTCGGAGAGCTGTTCGTCTGGGCCCCTGACACGCCGAACGCCCCGGGCGCGGGTGCGCACGGGGCGTCAGATGCAGGCCCGCAGGCCTGTCTGTCCGTGATCACCTGCGCTGGTCACCCGCCGGAGCGGGATCTTCGCCTCCTGGCCGTCGCGAGCGACAACCGGGAAGGGCCGAGCGGTCTTGGGTGGGATCAGGCTAGCAGTGTGCTGGCCCGCGGCGTGTCGGGCGGCTCAGCCGGAGACGCCGGCCGGAGCGTCGCTGCCGTCTTCGAGCAGGTTGCGGGTGCGGTTGGCGTCGACGGTGATGCCGGGGCCCATGGTCGTCGTGACGACGACCTTCTTGAGGTACTTGCCCTTGGACGACGAGGGCTTGGCGCGGGTGACCTCGTCGAGCGCGGCGGCGTAGTTCTCGACCAGCTTGGCCTCCTCGAAGGAGGACTTGCCGATCACCAGGTGCAGGTTGGCCTGCTTGTCGACGCGGAAGTTGACCTTGCCGCCCTTGATGTCGTTGACGGCCTTGCCGACGTCGGTGGTCACGGTGCCGGTCTTGGGGTTGGGCATGAGCCCGCGCGGGCCGAGGATGCGGGCGATCCGGCCGACCTTGCCCATCTGGTCCGGCGTGGCGACCGCCGCGTCGAAGTCGAGGAAGCCACCCTGGATCCGCTCGATCAGGTCGTCGCCACCGACGACGTCGGCGCCGGCGGCCTCGGCCTCGGCGGCCTTGTCGCCCGTCGCGAACACGATCACGCGGGCGGTCTTGCCGGTGCCGTGCGGCAGGTTGACCGTTCCGCGGACCATCTGGTCGGCCTTGCGGGGGTCGACACCGAGGACCATGGCGACCTCGACGGTCGCGTCGTACTTGGTCGTGGAGGTCTGCTTGGCCAGGCGTACGGCCTCGAGCGGGGTGTAGAGGCGGTCGGCGTCGATCTTCTCGGCGGCGGCCCGGTAGGCCTTGCTGCGCTTCATGGTGATGCCTCTCTGCGGAGCTGTCCGCAGGTCGTGGTGCTGACGGACGCGGACGTTCCGCGCCCTCCCACTGGTCGTGCGTCGTACGGGGTGGATCAGTCCTGGACGGTGATGCCCATCGACCGGGCGGTGCCGGCGATGATCTTGGCCGCCTGGTCGAGGTCGTTGGCGTTGAGGTCGGCCATCTTGGTCTGTGCGATGTCGCGGACCTGGGCCTGGGAGATGGAGGCGACCTTCGTCTTGTGCGGGACGGCCGAGCCCTTCTCCACGCCGGCGGCCTTGAGGATCATCCGCGCGGCCGGCGGCGTCTTGGTGACGAAGGAGAACGAGCGGTCCTCGAACACCGAGATCTCGACCGGCACGATGTCACCGCGCTGCGCCTCGGTGGCGGCGTTGTACTGCTTGCAGAAGTCCATGATGTTGACGCCGTGCTGGCCCAGCGCGGGACCGACGGGCGGGGCAGGCGTCGCGGCGCCGGCCTTGATCTGCAGCTTGATGATCGCCGAGAGCTTCTTCTTGGGGGGCATGTCTGATCTTTCCTGTGTGGGGGTGCTGGTGGAGGGAGTGGACCAGGGCGGTTAGAGCTTCTCCACCTGGTTGAACGACAGCTCGACGGGCGTCTCGCGGCCGAAGATCGAGACCAGGACCTTGAGCTTCTGGCTGTCCAGGCTGATCTCGTTGATGGTGGCGGGCAGGGTGGCGAACGGACCGTCGGTGACGGTGATCGACTCCCCGACCTCGAAGTCGACGGCCTTCTGGGCCACGACCGTCTTGCGCTTGGGCGGTGCGAGCTGCTTGACGACCTCGTCGATGGACAGCGGGGTCGGGCGTGAGGTCTGCCCCACGAAGCCGGTCACACCGGGGGTGTTGCGGACGGCGGACCACGACTCGTCGGTCAGGTCCATCCGGACGAACAGGTAGCCGGGGAGCTTCTTGCGGGTCACCGCCTGGCGCTTGCCGCCCTTGACCTCCATGACCTCCTCGGTCGGGACCTCGATCTGGAAGATGAAGTCCTCCATGTTGAGGCTGGAGATGCGGCTCTCGAGGTTGGTCTTGACCTTGTTCTCGTAGCCCGCGTAGGAGTGCACGACGTACCAGTCGCCGGGCAGCCCACCCAGGCTCTGCCGCAGCATCTCCGCCGGGTCGTCCGGGTCGACGGGCACGACCTCCGCTACTGCCTCCGGCTCCGACTGCTCCTGCTCGGGGGCGTCGGTCAGCTCGGGCAGCTCGGCCTGCTCCGCCGGCGGCTCGCTCTCGAGCTCGTCGTCGGACCGGAGGCTGTGCTCGGACACGGGGATCCTTGTCTGCTGGGGGTGCGGGCGGGACGGGAAGCGGCGGGCTGGCTACTCGCCGAAGACGGCGAGGACTCCCTTGCCGAAGATCAGGTCGAGGACGGCGACGATGGCGACCATCACCAGCACGAAGACCACGACCACGGTGGTGTAGGTGATGAGCTCCTTGCGGGTCGGCCAGATGACCTTGCGCAGCTCGGCGACGACCTGCTTGTAGAAGGTCCCGATCCCGCGCAGCCGACCGGGCTCGCGACCGCTCGGCTCGCGCCGCGACGACCGGTCCAGGGCAGCGCCGTCAGCGGTTCCGGCGCCCATCGTGCCCTCGCTCACTGGCTTCCTCGTCTCGGTCGGTGTGCGTCGTGGATCGTGCGGGTCAGGGTCGTGCAGGTGGCCAGCGGGGGCCGGTCGGGCGGCAGGGGTGACAGGAGTCGAACCTGCGACATCCGGTTTTGGAGACCGGCGCTCTGGCCAACTGAGCTACACCCCTCCGAGGACTCCAGCAAGCTTCTGCAGACCCTGCCGTCGGTGCGCGGGCGCGCCTGAGCAGAGGCGTCGAGCCCCCAGGACCACGAGTGTACGGGCAGCGCGGGCGCGCTGCCAACGCCCGG
>JANPHZ010000143.1:0-2799 GCA_031424715.1 Frankiaceae bacterium | reverse complement strand
GACGGCGAGCCCCTTCTTGGTCCCGGCCTCGGTGAGGTCGAAGCCGCTCTCGTCGTCGAGGTGGACCCTCAGGGCGAGCGGGCCCTTCCCGGGCCGGGGCGGCGCGGCGGGCTGCGACGCCTTCCAGCGCAGCCAGCCGGCGCGGGCGAGGTGGATCACCAGGTGCAGCCCACTGACGTCGAGGTCGAGGAACTTGCCGTGCCGGGCGACCGCCGTGACCGCGAGCCCGGCCAGCGCGGTGACCGGCGGGTCGTAGGTCTTGAGCGCCTGGATGCCGGCGACGTCGACCCGAGCGACCACCCGCCCGACGGCGTGCTCGCGCAGGAAGGCCACCAGCGACTCGACCTCGGGCAGCTCCGGCACCCCCGCAGCCGACCACTGGTCGGGGTCCCCGCGCAAGGACGGGCGTGCTGCCCGGGGGGCTTCGTCGTACGACGGTGTCGTCGGTCACGAGCGGGAACGGGTCCGCGGACGATGGCGTTTCCCTGGATGTGCGGCTGCCTCGAGCGATGACCCCTCGCGGCCGCCGCCACCTCGTCGTTGCGCTCGCCGGCATCGTCACGGCGGGACTGCTGAGCATGCACGGGCTGGCCCCTTCCGGGCACCCGATCGGCACCGCCAGCGCGGCCGCCCCGGCGGTCCACACAGCCGCGCATGCTTCGTACGGGGCGCCGGCCGCGCCCGCGACGCCGGAGCACGCGCCGCTGGTAGCCGGACACGACTCCTGTGTCGCGACGCCGGGGCCCGACCAGGTCGACCTGGCACCGCCCGCGCAGGACGGCCCACGCGCCGCAGACCCGCCGGCGAGGTTGCTGGCCGGCATCCGGCCGGCGTCCAGCCAGGGCCGAGCACCCCCGGGCCTCACCCTGCTGTGTATCTCCCGGACGTGATCAGGACCGAGCAGCAGACGTCCTGAACCGTCCATCCGGGCGACGTCGCCCGGTTCTCGCTGAGCGCCCGCTCAGCTTCTCGAGGAGACTTTTGCCATGCCGCACACCGTGCTGTCCCGTACCCGTCTTGGCTCCGTGCTCGCGCTCGCCTCGCTCGCCCTCGTCGCCGCGTGCGGCGGATCGAGCGCCCCGACCGCGAACTCGGGCGATGCGACGACGACCGGGTTCAACGCCGCCGACGTGGCCTTCGCCACCGACATGATCCCGCACCACGCCCAGGCGGTGGAGATGGCCGACATGGCCCTCGCCACCTCGAAGAACGCCGAGATCCGCACGCTCGCCACCGCGATCAAGGCGGCGCAGGGGCCCGAGATCGAGACCCTGACCGGCTTCCTGCGCGCGTGGAAGGCTCCCGTCCCCGCCACCGGCGAGGCCCATGGCGGCGGGCACGGCTCCAGCAGCGGCGGCATGAGCTCGATGATGAGCGACGCCGAGATGGCCGACCTAGGCAAGGCCATGGGCAACGCCTTCGACGCGATGTGGCTGGACATGATGACGCGCCACCACGAGGGCGCCAACGAGATGTCCCAGACCGAGTAGGCCGATGGAGCCAGTGGCGACGCCAAGGCCCTGGCTCAGCAGATCATCGACGCCCAGACCACCGAGATCGCGACCATGAAGCAGATCAAGGTCGCCTGACCTTCGCCGTACGACGTGCAGGGCCGTCCCTTTCGGGGGGCGGCCCTGCGCGTTAGCGTCCGCGGCCATGGACGTGACCGCCTGGCTCCTCGACAGCGACCCGAGCATCCGCTGGCAGGTGCTGCGCGACGTGACCGGCGCCTCTGCGAACGAGGTCGCGGCTGAGCGCGCCAGGGTGGCGACCGAGGGCTGGGGGGCGCAGTTGCTCGCGGCCCGCGACCCGAACGGGCTCTGGGCCGGCGGCGCCTTCTGCCCTGCCGAGGGGCGGTCGGACGACACCCCCGGCCAGCCCTGGACGTCGACGCAGCCGAGCCTGGAGCTGCTTCGGACCTACGGCCTCGCCCCGACCTCGCCGGTAGCGGTCGAGATGATCGCGCTGGTGCGCGAGCACGGCCGGTGGGAGCACGACGGCCAGGCCTACTTCGACGGTGAGGTCGAGGCCTGCATCAACGGGCGCACCGTGACGGTCGGCGCCTACTTCGGCCAGGACGTGCAGGGCATCGTCGACCGGTTGTTGAGCGAGCAGCTCGAGGATGGTGGCTGGAACTGCTTCACGGAGTACGGCTCGGTGCGCTCGTCGTTCGACTCGACGCTGTGCGTGTTGGAGGGGTTGCTCGAGCACGAGCAGGCCGGGCACGGGTCAGCCGAGGTGACGTCGGCGCGGCAGCGGGGTGAGGACTACCTGCTCGAGCGGCGGCTGCTGCGCCGGCTGAGCACCGGAGAGGTCATCCACCCGCACTGGCTGCAGCCCGCCTTCCCGGTCACCTACGCCTACGACGTGCTGCGGGTGCTCGACTACTTCCGGCTGACCGGGCAGTCGCCGGACCCGCGGATGGAGGAGGCGGTGTTCGCCGTACGGGCAGGGCAGCAGCCCGACGGGCGGTGGCTGCTCGAGCGCGAGCACCCGGGGCAGGTGCACTTTCGGATGGAGGCGGTCGGCGAGGCCAGCCGCTGGCAGACCCTGCGTGCGCTGCGCGTCCTGCGCTGGTGGGACGCCGCTGCCTGAGGCATCGGCGCGGGCGCACCGAGCCCGAACGCTTCCCCTGACGCTCGACGGCGGTGGGCCTGAGCGCTGCACGGATCAACGCGCGCGAAACAGGGCGGCGCTGAGCGTGCGCCGATGCGCGTTGATCCGGCAAGCACGGGAGACGGGGCCGTCAGAGGTACGTCAGCGGGCTCACGTACTCAAACCGGCCCGAGACGTCCAGGA
>JANPHZ010000142.1:0-6039 GCA_031424715.1 Frankiaceae bacterium | reverse complement strand
CCGCACGCTGCTGGAGGCAGGGGTCACCGTCGCTCTGGCCACTGACTGCAATCCGGGCACCAGTTACACCACCTCGATGCCGTTCGTGATCGCGCTGGCCTGCCGAGAGCTGGGCATGACCCCCCTGGAAGCGCTGCGCGCGGCAACGCTCGGGGGCGCCCAGGCCCTGCGGACCAGGGAGATCGGCCACCTGCGGGTCGGGGCTCGCGCCGACCTCGTCGTGCTCGACGCTCCCTCACCGGTGCACCTGGCCTATCGCCCGGGGGTTGACCTCGTGCGCACGGTGATCCGCGCCGGTGAGGTGGTGCGATGAGCGAGGACCCGCAGTGGCCGCGAGCCTCTGCGTGGCTCGCGGGTGGCGGCGACCCGTCAGGGCGCCGGCTCGACGTGGTCGGCGTTCCGCTTTCGCGCACGAGCATTTCGCCCTCCGGTGCGCACGCGACCCCAGCCGCGGCGCGCGCAGCCCTGCGTCGGTTTGCGACGTTCCACGCCGGGCTCGACGTCGATCTCGAGACGTTGGCCGTGGTGGACCACGGTGACCTCGACGTGGCCGGGGCAGGCGGTGCGCAAGCCTTGGCGCTCGTCGACGCAGGACTGCGCCCCCTGGTCGGCGCCGAGCTGTTGGTGCTGCTTGGGGGCGACAACGCCGTGACCCGTCCGGCCCTGCGCACCCTGCTGCCTGACCTCTCAACGGCGGGACTGCTCACGCTCGACGCTCATCACGACGTGCGCGGCTTTCATCACGGACCGACCAACGGCACCCCGGTGCGGGGCCTGATCGAGGACGGTCTGCTCGGGGCTCACGTGGTGCAGGTCGGGATCGGCGACCTCACCAACTCCCGGGCCCACCGCACCTGGTGTGGTGAGCAGGGCGTGCGCATCGTCTCGGCGGCCCAGGCTCGCGCGGCCGGGGTCGGTGCCGTCGTACGACGAGAGCTCGACCGGCTCGCGCAGGGCTGCTCGTCGATCTACGTCGATCTGGACGTCGATGTCGTCGACAGTGCTTTCGTGCCCGGCTGTCCCGGTGCCCGCCCAGGGGGACTGGCCAGCCACGAGCTGCTCGAGGCGGCCGTGGAAGCGGGTAGGCACCCGGCGGTGCGGGCCGTCGACATCGTCGAGGTGGACGCGTCGGCTGATCCCACGGGAAGCACGGTGGACCTGGCGGCGATGCTGCTGCTGTCGGTGGCTGCGGGATTTGCCGTACGGACCGCCTGACCTTCCGGGCGTGTCTGCGAACTAGCCCAGATGCCGGCAAACCCTCGTTCTTGTGATCACTTCGTGCCATGGTGCAGGCGCGCGGCTCCCGCGATGCTGGTCGACGAGGGCAGCTGCGCTCGCGTCCCGCAGAGAGCAGGCACCGTGGTTGAGGATCCAGAGCGTGGGCAGGGCGTGATCCTGCTCGTCGAGGATGACCCCGACCACGCCTTCCTCATCCGTCGTCAGCTGGCAGAGCACGACCTCGGGCGGCGCGAGGTCGTCCATCTGACGACCGCCGCGCAGGCTGCCCTGCGGCTCGGTACCGGTGACGTCGGGTGCGTGATCTTGGACCTCTCGCTCCCCGACGCCAAAGGCATGGAGGGCCTCCACGCGCTGCGGGCCGTCGACCCGGAGGTGCCGATCGTCGTCCTGACCGGGCTCGACAGCGACACCGTCGGGTTGAACGCGCTCAAGATGGGCGCCCAGGACTACCTGGTGAAGGGTCAGCACGCGACGGACTCGCTCGGCCGTTCGGTGATGTTCGCGATGGAGCGAGCCCGGCGCCAGCAGGCCGAGCGGGCGCAGCTACGCCTGGGGACCCGCCTGGCTGTCCGTGAAGCGCAGTTGTCGGAGGCGCAGCGGCTCGCCCGGCTGGGCAGCTGGGAGTGGGACCTCGACTCCGGTCAGGTGGCCTGGTCGCCTGAGCTCTTGCGGCTGACGGGCTTGCCGGAAGCGCAGGGGGAGGAGGCCTTTGCGGCCTACCTCGGACTCGTGCTGCCCCATGAGCGACGGACGGTGGCGCGTCTGTTCAGTCCACAGGAGGCCGGGCAGACCCCGGTCGTCGTGCGCCACCGGCTCGATCCGGTGAACGGTCCGGCCCGCTGGGTCCTCGGTCACATGACGGCCGCGGCGTGGAACGACGACGGTCAGGTCACTCGCATTCTCGGCACCATGCAGGACATCACCGACCAGAAGACCGCGGAGGACCTGCTGGAACACCATGCGCTGCACGACGGGTTGACCGGGCTGGTCAACCGGGGAGTGTTGCTCGACCGGCTCACCCGGGTTCTCGCCCGGTCGAGGGGCGATGCCTCGCTGGTGGCCGTCATCTTCCTCGACCTCGACCAGTTCAAGTGGATCAACGACAGTCACAGCCATCTGGCCGGCGACCATCTGCTCGTCGAGGTCGCCCGTCGGCTCGAGCAGGCCGTGCGCCCCAGCGACACGCTGGCCCGGTTCGGCGGCGACGAGTTCGTCGTCCTGTGCGAACGGCTGCACGCCGAGTCCGAGGTCCTCGAGCTGGTCGAGCGGATGGAGGCTGCTCTCGCCGAGCCGTTTGTCCTCGCCGGCGGGGCGCCCACCGGCGGCGAGGTGGTCACGGTGACCGCCAGCATGGGCGTGGCCACCGCCCAACCGGGGTCCGGCGCGGGGGCCGAGCTGCTGATCCGGGACGCGGACATCGCGATGTACCGCGCAAAGGAACTGGGTCGGTCTCGCTTCGAAATCTTCGACGAGGCCATGCGCGAGCGCGCGACGACCCGGCTGCGCACGCAAAGGGATCTCAGCAGGGCCTTGCAGGCCAACGAACTCGAGGTCTACTTCCAGCCGGTCGTGGACATGGCGACGGGTGAGGTCACCGGCTCGGAGGCGCTCGTGCGCTGGCAGCACCCCGAGCGCGGCCTGCTGCTGCCGGACTCCTTCATCCCGATCGCCGAAGAGTCCGGTCTCATCGTCGCGCTCGGCGCCCTGGTGCTCGAACGCGCCTGTCAAGTGACGGCAGCGTGGAACGCCACTCGCCGCAACCCCCTGACGGTGGCGGTCAACCTGTCCGCCCGGCAGCTGAGTCATCCAGACCTGGTCGCCGTGGTCGGAACGGCCCTGCACGCCAGTGGGCTGGCACCGGAGCTGCTCAGCCTCGAGGTGACGGAGACCGTCGTCATGGAGGATCCCCAGGCCAGCGGACGCCTCCTGCAGGAGCTGCGCGCCCTGGGTGTCGCTGTCGCCATCGACGACTTCGGCACGGGCTACTCCTCGCTCGCCTACCTGCACGCCCTGCCGCTCGACCAGCTCAAGGTCGATCGCTCGTTCGTCCAGGCCATGAGTGAGAACGGAGCCGGTATGGCCATCACCTCTGCCGTCGTGGCACTGGCCCGGGGCCTGGACCTGTCAGTCCTCGCCGAGGGCGTCGAGACGGCCCAGCAGCGTGACCTGCTCATCCACCTGGGAGTGACGTCCGCGCAGGGCTGGCTGTGGGGACGGGCCGTTCCCGCGCAGGAGTGCGGGTGGGCGCAGCAGCCGCCCCTCTCGGTGCAGCTGGACTGCGCGCCGACGACCGTGCCCGAGGCGCGACGACCGCCGGCACCGGTGACGAACGGAGCCTCCTGATGGACGCCTACAGCCCGGGGCTTCGGGCCTTCCTGCTGGCCGTCAGCGTCGTCGAGCTGGCCGTCTGCGTCGCGGTCGTCCTCGTGCTGGCTCGCCGCTGGCGCCGGCACCGGTCAGCCGTGACCGCCTCAGTGCTCGGCGTCTATGTCGTGTTCGCGCTCGTGGTCGCGATGGGCTTCGTCGTTCCTGAGGAGCCCCGTGGCTGGGGGGCCTTCTTCGTCGACGTGCAGATCTGCTTGCTCCTGCTCATGCCGTACCTGCTTGCAGAGTTCACCTGGCTACTTGGTGGCACTCGTCTCTGGATGCATCGGCTCGTCGTCGGTCTGCTCGTGGTGCAGGTGATCGCCACTCTGGCGACGCCGCCGCTGCCGCCGCCGGGGGAGCCGCGTCCACCCTGGGCCCAGGCTTTCGTCGCGCTCATCGTCCTGGCGTGGAACGTCCAAGCCTTCATCGCCGCGCGTGGGCTCTGGAAGCTCGGTCGGGGTCAGTCCTCCGTCGTCCGCAACCGGTTGCGAACGCTGAGTGCCGGCGCGATCCTCCTTGCGCTGACCCTGGTCGTGTCTGGAGCCGCCGGAGGCAGCGCGCCGACCTGGGTGACCGTGACCGTCTCGCTGCTCGGCCTGATCTCGGTCCTGCTCTACGTCGTCGCGTTCCTCGCGCCACGTTTCCTGCGCGTGCTCTGGCGCCAGGGCGATCTGGCCACGCTGTCGCGCGCCGAGCGGGGCCTCATGCAGGCACTCACCCGAAGCGACGTCGCCGAGACCATCGTCCCCGTTCTCGCCGATGCCTTCGGCGGCAGCGGCGCTGTCCTTCTCGACGAGGCGGGCAACGTCGTACGCCGCAGTGGCTCGGTCAGCGATCAGCAGATCGCCGCCGCGTCGTCTTCTGCAGGCGAGCAGGGTCAGGTGAGCGAGCCGGTGCTGGGCGTCCTCACCGCCCAGCTGACCAGCGGGCGGCTGGTCGTGACGTCGGGGATCCTCGCCCCGGCCGTCGGCAACGACGAGGCCGAGCTGCTCGGGCGGGTCGCGACCCTGGTCGACCTGGCGCTGCAGCGGGTCGACCTGTTCGAGCAGGAACGGGCCAGCCGGGAGGCCGCCGAGGCCGCCAACGAGGAGCTCGAAACGCTGCTCTACAGCGTTTCCCATGACCTGCGCAGCCCACTCATCTCGGTCCTGGGCTACCTCGACTTCCTCAAGCAGGAGTACGGCGAGGCCCTGACCGGGGAGGCGCCGCACTACCTCGAGCGGATCAGAGTCAACGCGATGTACATGCAGAGCCTGATCTCGGACCTGCTCGAGCTGTCGCGCATCGGCCGGATCGAGCCCGACCCGCAGGTCGTCGACCTCGGCGCCGTGGCAGAAGAGGTCTGCGAGGGGGCGCGACTTCGTGCGCCGCAAGCCCACCTGGAGGTCCTGGGCGACCTGCCGTGGATCACCGTGAGCGACGTGCGGGTCCGCCAGCTCCTCACCAACCTCGTCGACAACGCCCTCAAGCACGGCGGACGGCCGACCATCCACGTCACTATCAGTCTCGAGCACGGCCAGGACGGCCAGTTCGTCGTCCGCGTCGCCGATGACGGACGCGGCGTGCCCGCTGAGTACCGCGCTCGTGTCCTGCGCGTGTTCGAGCGACTCAACGCTCCCAAGTCGAGCCCGGGGACGGGCATCGGGTTGGCGATCTGCAAGCGCATCGCCGAGGGCCTCGGTGGCTCTGTCACGGTCGGGGGTCCTGCTGACGGTGACGCCAGTGGCACTACCGTCGACATCAGCTTGCCGGTGCTCCTGCTCGTTGCCCGCACCTTGCCCGAACCCCGGGACGCTGCGATCGCAGCCCCCAGCCCTGCTGTGGAGGTAGCGCGATGAAGGCTCGGATCCTGGTCGCTGAAGATGACGCCGACCACGCCTTTTTCACGGTGCGCGCCTTTCATGACGCCCATGGCGCCGGTGTGGAGATCGTGACGGTCAAGGACGGCGAAGAGGCCCTGGACTTCCTGCACCGGCGGGGCGAGTACGCCGACGCGGAGCGCCCGCACCTGGTCGTGCTGGACCTCAAGATGCCCAAGGTCAACGGTCTCGAGGTGCTCGAGGCCATCAAGGGGGATGCGTCCCTGTGCACTATTCCGACGGTCGTGCTGTCGTCCTCCGACCGCCCCGAGGACGTCCGGGACAGCTACGAGCGCCAGGCCAACAGCTATGTCACCAAGCCCGCCAGCCTCAGCGGTCTGCGGGAGGGCGTGCAGCAGATGGCGCGCTACTGGATCGACGTCTCGACGCTGCCCGAGCAGCAGTCGGACCAGAAGTCGCGCTGAGATCGCTCTCCGGCGAAAAAAGTCTGAGAAATATAGGGATCCGGTCTGGCTGCCCCTCGGTTTTGTCAGACCCTGGTTCTACGTTCATGGGGTGCTCACTGCTGCCACTGTCGTTGACTGGTCCTCGCGTCCGGTCGTCTCGGCGGCGT
>JANPHZ010000141.1:0-2168 GCA_031424715.1 Frankiaceae bacterium | reverse complement strand
CACGGTCGCTCGGCCGAGCAGCGGGTAGCGATCGACCTGCTGCTCGACCCCGAGGTCGGCATCGTCTCCCTCGGCGGCCGAGCCGGCACCGGCAAGTCGGCGCTCGCGCTGTGCGCCGGCCTCGAGTCGGTGCTCGAGCGGCGCGCACACAAGAAAGTCGTTGTTTTCCGGCCTTTGTACGCCGTCGGAGGTCAGGAGCTCGGCTACCTGCCCGGCGATGCCTCCGAGAAGATGGGCCCTTGGGCGCAAGCGGTCTTCGACACCCTCGGCGCGCTGGTCGCTCCCGAGGTGGTCGAGGAGGTGATGGCCCGCGGCCTGCTCGAGGTGCTGCCCCTGACCCACATCCGCGGGCGGTCGCTGCACGACTCCTTCGTCATCGTCGACGAGGCGCAGTCGCTGGAGCGTGGCGTTCTGCTGACCGTGCTGTCCCGGCTCGGCCAGGGCTCGCGGGTCGTGCTGACCCATGACGTCGCGCAGCGCGACAACCTGCGGGTCGGTCGGCACGACGGCGTCGCGGCGGTCATCGAGGCACTGAAGGGGCACCCGCTCTTCGCCCACGTCACGTTGACGCGGTCGGAGCGCTCGCCGATCGCCGCCCTGGTCACCGAGATGCTCGAGGACCTGCCGCTCTGAGGACCTGACCGGACCCGACCCGCTTGGACTGCGGATGCACATACGATGCGGCACCGCCCTGAGCCGCGGAGTAGTTATCGGCTATCAATGGTTGGGGCGAGATATGCGCAAGCGAGTGCTGCTGGTGGCTTTGGTCTGCTCCATGACGGCGGGAGTCCTCAGCACAGCCGGGTCGGTGGCCCACGCGGAGACATCTACGTGCGGCGGGCTTCCTGCGCTACGGCCGGGACCAGCTTTCAACGGTAACGACGGCAGGATCTACGGCACGACCATCGCGCCCGACAATCGCCGGGTGATCGCTGCGGCCGCCCGCAATGACACCCGCATCACCGTCATCTACGCCCTGCCTCGCCACATGGGCAGCCCCATCCTCTCCGCGGTTTCTGACGATGGCAGCAGGATCGCGTTCGTCGTCCCTGACGGGTCCAGCTACGTCAGCGGCGGCGTGGCCAGCGGTGGTTACCGCGCTTATCTCTACACACGTCCCACTAGGACGCTGACGCGGTTGAGCAACCTGCCCGATGTGCGGCAGATCGACATCTCAGCGGACGGTCGTTTCATCGCGATGCAGGACGCGACAACGGCGGGTACGGAGATCGTCAGCTATGACACCCGCTTCAGATGCAGGATCGACTCAGACTCCAGCGCGTCCCTGAGTTGGTCTCGTGACGGTCAAGCCCTGCTCATGGACACGGGTTACAACGCAGAGGGATTCACGTTCCGGGTCGAGGTGCGCACGGGCGCCGTCACAACCTTGAGGCAGCGGGCTTTTGCCTATGTCGAGAATCCGCGAAATCAATCCGCCTTGTACCTACGGGACGATAACGACGGGAGCGTCCCCGACGTGTTTCGTGTCACGTCGCCGACCGCAGCGCCCAGGCGGGTTTTCAACGGGGCTCCGGACCATCATTCAGGTCACCCTCGTTGGTCGCCGAGCGGGGCGTACTTCTTGAGGGGTGGCGTGGTGGTCCGCGCCGATGGCACGGCCAGCCGCAGAATTTTCGATATGGAACTCACCGACTGGGCCATGGCGTAGCTCACCGTCGATCCTGCCTCGGTGCCGTGCGTTAGCCGGGGCGGGTCATCGACAGGACGTCGAGGGCCTCGTCGAGCTGGGCCTCGGTGAGGTCGCCCTTCTCGACGTAACCGCCTTCGATGACGACCTGTCGGATCGTCTTGCGTTCCTTGAGCGAGGTCTTGGCGACCGTGGCGGCGTTCTCGTAGCCGATGTACTTGTTCAGCGGAGTGACGATGCTGGGCGAGGACTCCGCCAGCTCGCGACAGCGCACCTCGTCGGCCACGGTGCCGTCGACGGTCTTGTCGGCCAGCAACCGGGAGATGTTGGCCAGCAGCCGGATCGACTCGAGCAGGTTGCGTGCCAGCACCGGGAGCATGACGTTGAGCTCGAAGTTGCCCGCAGCGCCGGCGAAAGCGATCGCGGCGTCGTTGCCGATCACCTGCGCCACGACCATGTGGGTGGCCTCCGGGATGACCGGGTTGACCTTGCCGGGCATGATGCTCGACCCCGGCTGCAG
>JANPHZ010000140.1:0-10178 GCA_031424715.1 Frankiaceae bacterium | reverse complement strand
TCAGGGCGTGCGGCGAGCCGGGGAAGACGCCGACCAGCGCCGAGGAGTCGCGCAGCCAGCGTCGACGCAGGTCGCCGGCCACCCGGGCGAGGCCCGCACCGTCGTACGGCGTGGTCGTGCTGGCGAATCGGTAACGGCCGGCTCCCCTGCCGGACTCGAGCCGGCGCGGCAGGGTCGTGCCGGCCTGGCCGCAGGCGACGACCTCGGGCAGCTCGATGCCGTCGACGGTCGCGACGGCCCGGTGACTCGCTCCGAGCAGCTCCAGCTCCAGCGAACCGCGGGGACCGCTCAGGCGCAGGGTGGCGAGCGGTGTGGGGCCGGCCCCGATCCACCAGCCGAGCGCGTCGGCTCGGCTGTCGAGGAAGGGGACCGCGAGTTCGGCGAGCACGTCAGGAGTGCAGGACGGTGAGCGACTCGAGCGTCAGCGGGCGACCCGTGCTGACCTCCCACGAGCCCCCGGCGGCAAACCGCTCCAGGGACAGCAGGCCCTTACCGCCCGGCTGGAGGTAGTCGGCGTAGGACATGGTGCCGTCCGTGGCGGCGCCCGTCGTGCCCGTGGAGGAGAACCGCGCCTCCCCTTGCTCGTCCCGGCGGTAGGTGACCCCGTCGAGGGTGACCTCGGTCTCCGGGGTCAGGTCCGCGCCGGGCACCCGGTCCCACAGCACCACCTCGATGCCGCTCTCGCCCTCTTCGACCGAGAGCCAACGGCGCAGGTCACCGTCGATGCCGCTGGCATCGAGCAGGTGCTCCTTCCAGCGGTAGCCGCCCTCGTCCATCGCGAGGGTGCCGCGCACGAGGTACTCGACCTCCTCGATCACGACGACGTCGCCGGCCTTGATCAGCCGCGGGTCGGACACGAGGGGACCGGCAGCCATCGGGTCGACGGTGGTGGCCCGCTCGCGCAAGCCCTGCACCGTCTTGCGACGCCGCAGCGCAGCGACGAGCAGCGCGACAGCCAGGCCGATGGCGACGAGCAGCACGAGGACGAGCAACAGGGTCAGAACGGTCTCCACGAGCAGACCCTACGACCGCGGGCGACTACCCGACGTACGCCCGGTGCGAGGGATCTGTTCCTGGCACATCTGCAACACCCCTTCTGTACTGCGGCTATGGGCTCGAAGCGCGGAACTTGCGGCGAAAGACGAAGCGCGCGTCACAAGTCTTACGTGGAGGGACGCCGAGCGGCTCGTGTCGGCGACCGACAGAGCTGGTCCTGGAGCGAGGGGGCTGGGTGGTTCTGCTCGACAACGGCGCGCTCGCCGCGCCCGGCGGCGTGGCGCTCGAGGAGCTAACGCCCCTCTACGCTCGCGCCATGGCGGAGGCGGAGGCGGGGCGTGGCTGGACCTTCCTCACCAATCACGCCCACGTGCTGCTCGTCGTCCGCCGCGACTCACACGCGCGACTGCGCGAGATCGCCGCCGCCGTCGGCATCACCGAGCGGGCCGTGCAGCTCATCCTGGGCGACCTCGAGGGCGCCGGCTACGTGCACCGCAAACGGGTGGGCCGCCGCAACGAGTACCGCGTGCTAGGCGGGCCCCTACGTCACCCGCTCGACCAGGGCCGGGCCGTGGACGACGTCCTGGACGCGCTCGGCGATGGCATACAGACGTAGGGAAATACGTGTAGTACTGTTCGTTACTGTGCCTCTGTCAAACCTGCTGCGCGACTGAGGCGGACGCGCCGTGCCGGCCGCTCTGGAGACGGTCACCTCGCCCGCCGTCCTGGCCTTCTTGCTGGGCGTCTTCGCTGCCCTGCTGCGCAGCGACGTCCGACTGCCGGACGCCGTCCACACCGCGCTGTCGTCCTACCTGCTGCTCGCCATCGGGCTCAAAGGCGGTGCCGGCCTGCGGGAGGCCGGGCTCGCCGAGGTCGCCGTGCCGGTGCTGGCCGCGGTCGTCCTCGGCGTCGTCACGCCGCTGCTGGCCTGGGGGGCACTGCGGGTACTCACCCGGCTGAGCCCGGTCGACCTCGCCGCCGTTGCGGCGCACTACGGCTCGACGTCGCTGGTCACCTTCACCGCCGCTGTCGCCTTGCTCGAAAGCCAGGACGAGCCCTACGAGGCCTACGCCGCCACCCTGCTGGCCGTGCTCGAGGTGCCGGGGATCCTGGTCGGGTTGCTGCTGGCCGGCGGGGCCGCCGCGGCCGCCGGTGCCGGGCGCAGGGAGGCGGTTCGCGAAATCCTCACCGGGCGCAGCATCCTGCTGCTCACCGGCGGACTGGCCATCGGCGCGCTATCGACGCCGGCGTCCTACGACAACGTGGCGCCGCTGTTCGTCACGCTGTTCCCGGGCGTGCTGGTGCTGTTCCTGCTCGACCTCGGCGTGCTCGCCGGGCGGCGGCTGCGCGACGTGCCGGCCGCCGGGCCGGGCCTGGTGGTCGCGGCGATCGCCATCCCGCTGGTCAACGGCTCGCTGGGCGTACTGGTCGGGACGGCGGTCGGCCTGTCGCCGGGCGGTGCGGCCCTGCTTGGCGTGCTCACCGGCAGCGCCTCCTACATCGCGGCGCCGGCCGCGGTCCGGCTCGCCCTCCCGCAGGCCAACCCCGCCTACTACCTGACCACCAGCCTGGGGATCACCTTCCCGTTCAACCTGGTGCTGGGCATCCCCCTGTACCTCGCCCTTGCCCGAACGCTCGGCTGAGAGGCTCGGCCCCACGATGCGCACCGTTCCCGTCGTCTGCCTGACGATCGTCGCCGAAGCCGTCGTCGAAGCGCGCCTGCTGCGCGATCTAGAGGCCGCCGGGGCCCGCGGATGGACGCTCACCTCCGGCCACGGCAGGGGCACCAGCCACATCGACGCCAGCGACTGGGAGGGCGCCAACGTCCGCATCGAGACGCTGCTGTCGTCCGCAGCTGCCGACCGGGTGCTCGGCATGCTCGCCGAGCACTACTTTCCGCAGTTTGCTGTCGTGGCCTGGGTGACGCCCGCCCAGGTGGTTCGCGGCGACAAATTCCTCTGATCCATCACCGCACCGCTAGGGGGACTATGCCCGCTGGACCGGTCTGCCGCGGTAACCAATTGGTGCCACGTGGTCGCCAGCTGGCGCGCCACACGCTTTGTTCAGCCGACATCAGCTGAGTGCAAAAGAGGGTCTGACCTGCGAAAATAGCCCTGGACGCTCTACGCAGAGAGTTAGACCCCCACGTACTCCCAGTGCCAGGGCTCCGGCTTGCCGCCCCCTGGCTCAGCCCAGGCCGGGTGCACGAACCCGTACGACGGGGCGTTGGCCTTGAGCCAGAGGTAGGTCTCGGTCCCGAAGCGCTCGGCCCCCCCGCACAGGTCCAGCGCGAGCCCGAGCCCGTGCTGGCTTCGGCCCGGGGTCGCCGCCAGGGTGGGCTTGGCAGCGAACACCGCCACCTGCCCGGCGTAGTCGCGGTAGGAGTCGGTGACGCAGAGGGGGCTACCGGTCTGCGCCTTGCGCAGGGCGCTGAGCTGGTCGAAGGCCTGGGCCACGCCGTTGGCGAGCCGCTGGCCGGGTGCGGTCGCGAGCGGGCACAGCACGGAGTCGGGCAGGAAGCCGTTGGCGTACATCCCGTCGGCGACGGCCGAGCAGGGTGCGCCGCCGCCGCTGAGGAAGGCGCCTGCCCGGATGGCGGACTGCGCCCGGGCGCGGGCTTCCTCGGCGCGCTGGAGGTTGACGAGGCGGCGCTGGGCGTCTGCCAGCTGCGCCTGGGCCTTGGCGGCCTGGGCTTGCAGCTGAGCGAGCGCGGCGTCCGAACGGGACTGGACCTGCTGCGCTTGCTGACGCAAGGCGGTCCGCTTCTGGGCAAGCGTCGTGGTCGCCGCACGTTGCTCGAGCAGCAGGCGCAGGGCGCTGCGGGAGGTCCCTCCGACCCGCTCGAGCGAGGCGACGGTGTCCAGGGAGCGCGCGAGCGACCGCGGGTCCACGCTCATCGCGAGGCGCACCCCCTCCGGTACCCCGCTGACGTACGCCGCCCGCGCGACCGCGTTGAGGTGCCGCTGGGCCGCTCCCGCGCCCAGGGCCAGTACGTCGGAGGCCCGTTCCGCGGCGTACTGCTGTTGGAGCAGGACGTCGAGACGATCCCGATCGGCTTCGTAGGCGACGGTACTGACTGCGAGCGCGTCGCCGACCTTGGCCACTTCGGCCTGCATTGCAGCGACCTGGGCCCGAATCGAGCCCTGCCCCGACTCGGCCTGCGCGGGAACCGACCCCGCGAGCGAGGCCAGCAGCACCGCGGCGGCCGCAGGTACGGCGAGGCGGCAGGCGGCACGGCGCGCGCGGGAGCCGGGACGGGTCACCTCGTTGTTCTCGGCACGTCCCCAGGGGGACTGCAGCCCTGTTGCCGGACAAGTCGGCGTCGGGCAGGCTCCCAGGGTGACCGCTCGGGGAACCCGCCTGATGGCCGCTCTCTGTGTTCTGGTCGGCGCAGCGGCCTGTGCATCGCCCGTCGCCCAACCCACGAGGCTGACCGTGCTGGCGGCGTCGTCCCTGAGCCGGGTGTTGCCCGGGCTCGGCGCCGCGTTCGAGGCCGATCACCCTGGCATCCGGGTCGTCTTCAGCTTCGGGGCCAGCTCGCGGCTGCGCCAGCAGGTGCTGGCCGGGGCCCCCGCCGACGTGTTCGTGTCAGCCAGCAGCGCGGTGATGCGCCAAGTGGTTGATGCGGGCGAGGTCACCGGTCCCCGGGTCATCGCGCGAAACGCCGCTCAGGTGGCGGTCTACCCGGCCAGCGCGCCGCGCGTCTCGTCCCTGTCCGACCTGGCCCGTCCCGGGGTCAAGGTAGCCCTCTGCCAGCCCCAGGTGCCGTGCGGTTCGCTCGCCCAGCAGGTCCTCGCCGAGGCCGGCCTGCGGGTGACACCGGTGACCCTGGGGCTGGACGCCGCGAGCACCCTCGCGAGCGTGGTCAGCGGCGAGGTCGACGCCGCGATCGTCTACATCACCGATGTCCGCGCCGCCGGCGCCGGGGTGACCGCCGTGGCCATTCCCGAAAGCAGCAACGCGACGACGGCGTACGAGGTGGCGACGATCCGTTCCAGCAAGCGGGCTGAGCTGGCACGGGAGTTCGCCGACCTGCTGCTGTCGGCCAGCGGCCAGCGGGCCCTCACAACAGCCGGTTTCCAGCCCCCCTGGACCACGGGCACGCTGGCGGAGGCGGACGGGAATCGAACCCGCCAGCGACGGCTACCGCCGCTCACCGGTGTTGAAGACCGGGGCGCCCACCAGGACCGCGTACGCCTCCACGGCGAAGGCTAGTGCGCTCGGATAGCGTCACCGGGTGAGCCTGCCCGCCTCGTCGTACCGCCTGACGCAGTACGCCACGGGTGGTGGCTGTGCCTGCAAGATCCCGCCCGGCGAGCTGGAGCAGGTCGTCCGCGGCCTCACCGCAGGGCAGGCCAGTCCTGACCTGCTGGTCGGCCTCGACAACGGTGACGACGCCGCCGTGGTCCGCGTCGACGAGCACACCGCCCTCGTCGTCACGGCCGACTTCTTCTCACCCGTCGTCGACGACGCCTACGACTGGGGGCGGATCGCTGCGGCCAACGCGCTGTCCGACGTCTACGCCATGGGCGGCCGACCGCTCGTTGCGGTCAACCTGGTCGGCTGGCCGCGCAGCCTGCTGCCTCTGGAGCTGCTGACCGAGGTGCTGCGCGGGGGCCTCGACGTCGGGCGCGCAGCCGGCTGCCACGTCGCCGGTGGGCACAGCGTCGACGACCCCGAGCCGAAGTACGGCATGGCGGTCACCGGTCTGGTCGACCCCGAGCGCCTTCTGCGCAACGACGGAGCGCGACCAGGGCTGCCGTTGACCCTGACCAAGCCGCTGGGCGTCGGCGTCCTCAACAGCCGGCACAAGGCCACCGGGGAGGTCTTCCCCGAGGCGATCGCCAGCATGACGACGCTGAACCGCGACGCCGCCGCCGGCGCCGTGGCGGCGGGAGCCCGGGCCGCCACAGACGTCACCGGGTTCGGGCTGCTCGGCCACCTGCACAAGATGATGCGGGCCAGCGGCACGACAGCCGTCCTCGACAGCACCGCCGTTCCCTACCTGGCCGGGGCGCGCGAGGCCCTGCGGGACGGCTATGTCAGCGGCGGCACGCGGCGCAACCTCGACTGGGTCCGGCCGCACCTGGCCTCGACGGTCAGCGAGCACGAGCTGCTGCTGCTCGCGGACGCCCAGACCTCCGGCGGCTTGCTCGTGGTGGGTGAGGTCCCCGGCTACCCCGTCATCGGTGAGGTCGTCCTCCGCCGCGAGAGCACGCTCGAGGTGCGCTGACGCTAGCGATCTCCCTCGGAGAGCAGACCGCGGACCGTATCGCTGTGCTCGTTGATGCAGGTCTCGAGCGCGGCCTCCTCCTGACGCGTCGTGTCGGCGATGTTGAAGCGCACCGGGAAGCGACCCTGGATGTTCGGGTCAGGATTGCCGCGGTCGGCGACCACGCTGATCCCCGGCAGGGATCCGCAGTCGCGCTTGAGCTCCTCGCGCGCCTGCTGACCGGCGCCCTGCTTCATCGTCACGACGAGCACCCGCGGGTCCCCGGCGAGCAGGTAGTTGAAGACGCCGGTGATGAGCATCGCCGTGAGCGCGAGGGCGGCGAACAGTGAGATGAGAATGGTGTTCGTACGACGACTGGCCACCGGTCCATTGTCGCCCGGCGCCGTCACCGGCGACACTTCTGGGGTGACCGAACTGACCTGGCTCCGGCCTGACCGCGGGCTGCTGCGCCTCCGCCGCCTCGAGTGCCTGCTCTACCTCGGCTTGCCGCTGACGGGGGTCAGTGCCGTCATCGCTTACGTCGCCGGTAGCGCGGCCGGAGTCGGCGCGGCGCTCCTGACGGTTGGCCTGGTCGGGCTCGCCCTCACGGCGGTGGAGCGACGCTTCCACGCCTGGGGCTACGCCGAGCGCGAGGACGACCTGCTCGTCCGTCGCGGCGCCCTCGTGCGCCGCCTGTCCGTCGTCCCCTACGGACGCATGCAGTACGTCGACGTCACCGCCGGTCCGCTGGACCGCCGGCTCGGGCTGGCCCGGGTGACCCTGCACACGGCGGCCGCGGCCAGCGACGCCTCGATCCCCGGGCTCCTCGCAGCTGAGGCGACCCGGCTGCGCGACCGGCTCGCTGCCCTCGGCGAGGCCCGCGCGGCCGGCCTGTGACCCAGGCTGACCCGCAGCCCGAGCTGGTCTGGGAGCGGCTGCACCCCCTGACGCCGCTGCTGCGCGGCGGGAAGTTCTTCCTCGCGCTGGCGGCGATCGTCGGGCAGCAAAGCTTCCGTCAGGACGTGCGCCCGCCGGCGTACGTCTCAGGTCTGACCGCCCTGCTCATCACCGGGCTGGCCGTCCTGGCTGGCTACGTCTCCTGGCGGCGGACCGGTTATCGCCTGACCGACAGCGAGCTGCAGGTGGACAGCGGCGTGCTCACCCGGCGCAGCCGGCGGGTCCCCCTGGCCCGGCTGCAAGCCGTCGAGGTGGTCAGGCCGGTCATCGGCCGGGTGATGGGCCTGGCCGAGCTGCGGCTGGAGGTCGTCGGCAGCGGCTCGGCCGAGGCGCCCCTGGCCTACCTCTCCGAGTCAGACGCGCACGAGCTGCGGGCACGCATGCTGGCCCGTTCGCAGGGCACGTCGAGCGAGTCACCGGTGGCGCCTGACGAGGCGCGGGTGCTCGTCGTCGTCCCTCCCGGGACGCTCGTCACAAGTCTGCTGCTCGCCGGCTCGACCGTGTTCCTCGGCGTCGTGCTGGTGGCCTTCTTGATCACCGCCGCGATCAGTACCGACATCGCCATGGCGGCGGCCGTCGGCGTCATCTCCGTGGTGCTGCCGTTCGGCTCGGCCCTGGTCAAGCGGTTCCTCACGGAGTACGGCTTCACCGTGGCGGAGACCGAAGGAGGCCTCCGACTCACCCGCGGGCTGCTCGACACCCGGGCCTCCAGCATCCCGGACGGGCGCGTGCAGGGCGTGCGGATCATCGAGCCTTGGCTGTGGCGCCGTCGCGACTGGGTGCGGGTGGAGGTCGATGTCGCCGGGTATGCAGCCGGTCAGGGCGAGCAGACGACCAGCACAGCGCTGCTGCCGGTCGCGCCGCGCGCCCTCGGGACGGCGCTGGCCGCGCGCGTCCTCGGCACGGCGCTTCCTCCAGCGATCGCTCGGGTGCCTGACCGGGCGCGCTGGCGAGCCCCGCTCTCCCACCGGCGGCTCGCTGTGGGTCTGGACGCGCGACACCTGGTGACGACCTCCGGGGTCGTCGCCACCACGACCGACGTCGTGCCGCTGGCCAAGATCCAGAGCATCCGGCTGACCGCCGGGCCGTGGCAGCGCCGACTCCGGCTCGCCTCCGTGCACGCCGACTCCGCCGGTCGACGGCTCAAGGTCGGATCGGCCCGCCACCGCGATCAGGACGAGGCGGTCCTGCTGGTCGAGGAACTGTCCGAGCTGGCCAGGGCAGCCCGTCGGGCCTGACCGCTCAGGCAGCGGAGCTGGTCAGCGCCAGGTCGACAACCGCGCTGAGCAGGGTCGAGAGCTCGGCCTCGAGCCGCAGGTCGGCGACGACGTCGCCGCGGGTCTGCCCCTGGTTGACGATGGCGACCGGGATGCCCTGTCGCTTCGCGAAGAGCACGAACCGGTAGCCGCTCATGACCTTCAGGCTGCTGCCCAGCACCAGCAGCGCCCGGGACCGGCCGACCGAGGCAAAGGCCTCGTCGACGCGGTCTCGCGGCACCGACTCCCCGAAGTAGACGACATCGGGCTTGAGCAGTCCGCCACAGGCCTCGCAGTCGACGACGACGAAGCCCTGCACGTCGTCGAGGTCGACGTCGCCGTCCGGCAGCAGCGGTGCTGCGACCCGGCCCCACTGCGGGTTGGCCTCGGCAAGGCGCTCGTGCAACACCGAGCGCGCCGTCACCTGACGGCAGGACAGGCAGACGACCCTGCTCAGGACGCCGTGCAGCTCGTTGACCTGAGGCGAACCCGCCGCGCGGTGCAGCCCGTCGACGTTCTGGGTGATGAGGCCGGTGAGCAGACCAGCGGTCTGAAGCTGAGCGACCGCGCGGTGACCCGCGTTGGGCTGCGCCGCCGAGATGGTGTGCCAGCCCAGGTGCGACCGGGCCCAGTAGCGCTGGCGCGCCTGTGCTGACCCGACGAAGGCCTGGTAGGTCATCGGAGTAGCGGCCCGGGCCAGCCCGGTCGGACCGCGGTAGTCCGGGATGCCCGAGCCCGTGGACAGGCCGGCACCAGAAAGAGCGCAGACCCCACCGGCCCGTAGCAGGCCGACCAGCTCCACGGGCGGCGTCACCACGGGACCGGCCCGTAGTCCTTGAGAAAGACGCCGTGCAGGTCCTCGCCGGCCTCGCCGCGCACGATGGGGTCGTAGACCCGCGCGGCGCCGTCGACGAGGTCCAACGGGGCGTGGAAACCCTCGTCAGCCAGGCGGGCCTTGGTCGGGTGCGGTCGCTCGTCGGTGATCCAGCCGGTGTCCACGCTAGTCATGAGGATGCCGTCAGTTTCGAGCATCTCCTTCGCCGACGTGCGGGTGAGCATATTCAGCGCCGCCTTGGCCATGTTGGTGTGCGGATGGCCAGCGCCCTTGTAGCGGCGGCCACCGAACTGGCCCTCCATCGCCGAGACGTTGACGACGTAGGTCCGCCGGGCCGGCGACGCCGCCAGCGACGGTCGCAGCCGGCTCACCAGGACGAACGGCGCGGTGACGTTGCACAGCTGCACTTCCAGCAGCTCCAGCGGGTCGACCTCGTCCACCCGCCTCGTCCAGCTGTTGACCGCGTCGAGGTCGGGGACGAGCCCGCCGGCATCGATCGCCGTACCAGCTTCAACTCGCTCCAGCGAGGCCGAACCCGTCGTCAGCGCCAGCGCGGTGAGGTTGTGCGCGTCGAAGGAGTGCTTGTCCCCCGGCGCCCCGGTCAGCGCCACCGGGCCATGTCCCAGGTCGACGACGTCGGGAAGCGGCCCGGCGGGCAGCGCTGCCGACTCGGCAGCGATGAGCTGGGCGTAGGAACCAACCGTACGCCGGACGGTCTGCGCGGCGTTGTTGATGAGCACGTCGAGCGGGCGTGGAAGCCCTCCTCGGCCAGCCGCGCCTTGGTGGTGTGCGGGCGCTCGTCGGTGATCCAGCCGGTGTCGACGGCCGTCATGAGGATGCCGTCGGACTCGAACATCTCCCGCGCGCTCGTGCGGGTGAGCATGTTCAGCGCGGCCTTGGCCATGTTCGTGTGCGGGTGCCC
>JANPHZ010000139.1:0-8576 GCA_031424715.1 Frankiaceae bacterium | reverse complement strand
GTCGAGGACCAGCTCGCGCTCACGGAACCCGTTGGTCATCGCCGTCAGCGCGCCGAGCTCCATGCCGCCGGTCGCGAGCCACACCAGGTGGGAGGCGATCCGGTTGAGCTCCATGCAGAGCACCCGGATGGTCGTGGCCCGCTGCGGCACCTCGATGCCGAGCAGCTTCTCGACACCCAGGCAGTAGCCCGTCTCGTTGAAGATCGGCGAGAGGTAGTCCATGCGGGTCACGAAGGTGACGCCCTGGGTCCACGAGCGGTACTCGAGGTTCTTCTCGATACCGGTGTGCAGGTAGCCGATGACGGTGCGGGCCTGGGTGACCGTCTCGCCCTCGAGCTCGAGGACGAGCCGCAGGACGCCATGAGTCGACGGGTGCTGCGGACCCATGTTGATGACCATGCGCTCTTCGTCGGCCTCGGGGACGATGGTGTCCCAGTCGCCGCCGGTGACGGTGTAGACCCGTCCCTCGGTGGTCTCGCGGGCCGCCGCGCGCAGGGCGGTGTCCGACACGTCGACGTCGTCGACGGTGGGCTGGCTCATGCGTAGGCCCTCCGCTCGTCGGGCGGCGGGATCGTCGCGCCCTTGTACTCCACCGGGACGCCGCCCAGCGGGTAGTCCTTGCGCTGCGGGTGGCCGTCCCAGTCGTCCGGCATGAGGATCCGGGTCAGCGCCGGATGCCCGTCGAACACGATGCCGAACATGTCCCACGTCTCGCGCTCGTGGGCATCGGCCGTCGGGTAGACCCCGAGCACGCTCGCCACGTGGGGGTGCTCGACCGAGACCGCCGTCTCCACCCGCAGGCGCCGCCGGTAGGTCATCGAGGTCAGGTGGTAGGCCACGTGCAGCCGCTCGGGCTGCGCGGGGTAGTCGACACCGCTGAGCGACGAGAGCAGCTCGAAGCGCAGGTTGGGGTCGTCGCGCAGGACCTGCAGCACCTCGGCCGTCTTGGCTGGCAGGACGTGCAGGGTCAGCTCTCCGTAGGCGACGACGGTGCGCACGACCGCCTCGGCGAAGCCGGGGTAGGCCTCGGCGAGGGCGTCGACGGCCTCGTCGAACCACCCGCCGAAGGGGCGCGGGCTGGAGACGTCGGCCGGCACCTGGCGGACCAGGCGGCCGAAGCCCGAGGTGTCGCCGCCGAAGGCGGCCCCGAACATGTCCGAGGTCGCCCGGGAGTCGGCACCGACACCGACGTCGACCGCGCCCGGCGTACCGCCTTCGGGGGTCGGTCCGCCGGTGGACCGCACGGGCGAGGAGTGCTGGTCGCTCATCCGCGTCGCTCCTCGCGGTAGGCGGCCCGGGCAGCCTGCTTGCCCTCCTTGGAGTAGCGCACGCTGCTGGCGACGAGCTCGCGCGGCTGGTAGCCCTCGCGCTCGCGGCGCAGCCGATTGGCGCCGAGCGGCTCGTCGCTGATCCGGTCGTGCAGCTTGAGGATCGCGTCCATGAGCATCTCGGGCCGGGGCGGGCAACCCGGCAGGTAGATGTCGACGGGGACGATGTGGTCGACGCCCTGGACGATCGCGTAGTTGTTGAACATGCCGCCGCTGCTGGCGCACACACCCATCGCGATAACCCACTTGGGAGCGGGCATCTGGTCGTAGATCTGGCGTACGACGGGGGCCATCTTCTGCGAGACGCGACCGGCGACGATCATCAGGTCGGCCTGGCGCGGCGAGGGGCGGAAGACCTCCATGCCGAAGCGGGCCAGGTCGTAGCGGCCGGCGCCCGTCGACATCATCTCGATGGCGCAGCAGGCCAGGCCGAAGGTCGCGGGCCACAGTGAGGACTTGCGGCTCCAGTTGACGACGCCCTCGACCGTCGACAGCAAGACGCCGCTGGGAAGCTTCTCTTCAAGACCCATGGATCAGTCCCACTCCAGACCGCCGCGCCGCCAGACGTAGGCGTACGCGACGAAGACGGTGGCGATGAACAGGACCATCTCGACAAGGCCGAAGACCCCCAGCTGCCCGAAGGCGACGGCCCACGGGTAGAGGAAGATGATCTCGATGTCGAAGACGATGAACAGCATCGCGGTCACGTAGAACTTGACCGGGAAGCGCCCCCCGCCCATCGGCTGCGGAGTGGGCTCGATGCCGCACTCGTAGGCGTCGTACTTGGCGCGGTTGTAGCGCTTGGGGCCGGTGAACGTCGCGGCACCGACCGAGAAACCGGCGAAGCCCAGGGCGAGCACGAACAGCACCAGGATCGGCACGTAGTTGTTCAGCACTGCGCTCTTCCTCCTGGCGGCGGATCGCTGGCTCTGCTTGTGAAAACTTTCACGAGCGACGTGGGGAGTCTAGGGCAGCGCCCTGCCCCTCCGCCGAGCGGGAGGGTCCCACCGTGGCGGTAGGGATAGACAAAAGTGACTTTCGGTATATCTTCGCGCGCAGCGGACGATGGCCGCACTCCCTTCGTACGCAGAGGATCCATGGCAGTCGTCGACGACCTCACCGCCACGCCCACCCGACCCGCACCGGCCCCCACCCCGCCGCCACCCCTGGGCGGGCCTGCGGCTGCGCCGACCCCGTCGTCGACCGGCGGCGCCCGTGCACGCTTGACGGACGCGCGCGATGCCTACCGGGCCTGGCGCCGCAAGCGGGCGGCCCAGGGCAAGCGGAGCAAGGTCGCCGCCGGCATGATCGTGCTGCTGCTGCTCGAGCTCGGCGTCTTCGCCTGGGCGCTGTCGAGCGTCTTCGCAGCGGCGGCGCCGGGGACCCGCCTGTCACTGGACGAGCTCACCGCGTTGGCCAAGCAGGGCCGCGTTGTCACCGCGACGCTTCTCGACGCGGATGACCGGCTGGTCGGCACCTTCACCGTGGGCAACCCGGCGCAGGCCGTGCCGGCGACGCAGCCGGCCCCCGTCGGTGACGCCACCGCCTCGGGCCGCTTCCACACCGACATCCCCTCGAGCGGTCCGCTCACCGCCGATCTCTACCGCACGCTGTCGGCCGGCCAGGCGACCGTCGAGGTCGACAAGCAGACCTTCAAGCAGCAGCTGCGACTGGTCACGACGTTCCTGCTGCCGCTGCTGATCCTCGCCACCGTCTTCGCGATCCTGCTCGCTCCGGGCGGTCGCGGCGGCGCCATCGGCGGCATCGTCGACTTCTCCACGGTCCGCGACGGGCGGGTCAAGAAGGGCACGGCCACGTCGGTCGGCTTCGCCAGCGCCGGTGGGGTCGAGGAGGCTGTGGTCGAGCTGCAGGAGGTCGTCGACTACCTGCGCGACCCCACGAAGTACGAAGCGATGGGTGCGGCGCCGCCCAAGGGCCTGCTGCTGTTCGGGCCGCCCGGCTGCGGCAAGACCCTGCTGGCGAAGGCGGTCGCAGGCGAGGCCGGAGTGCCCTTCTTCTCCGTCGCGGGTGCCGAGTTCGTCGAGGCGCTGGTCGGCGTGGGTGCCGCACGCGTGCGTGACCTCTTCGCCCGGGTCCGGGCCGCAGCCCCGGCCATCATCTTCATCGACGAGCTCGACGCTGCCGGCCGCAAGCGCGGCTCCGGCGGTGGCAGCGGCGGGTCCGACGAGCGCGAACAGACCCTGAACCAGCTGCTGGTGGAGATGGACGGCTTCGACGCCGCCAAGGGGATCGTCGTCATCGGTGCGACCAACCGGCCCGACATCCTCGACCCGGCGCTGCGCCGCCCGGGTCGCTTCGACCGGCACATCACCATCGAGCGCCCTGACCCCGAGGGCCGGCTCAAGATCCTGCAGATCCACGCGACCGGCAAGCCGCTGGCCGCCGATGTCGACCTGCACCGGATCGCCGAGCGCACCCCCGGCTTCACCGGTGCCGATCTGGCCAACGTCGTCAACGAGGCCGCACTGCTGGCCATCCGCGAGGCCCGGCCGGAGCTCACGGCCGGCGACCTGCGCGAGGCCATCCGGCGGGTGCTCGAGGGCCCCAAGCGCAAGGGTCACTTGCTCAGCGACGCGGAGAAGGACCGGGCGGCACATCACGAGGCTGGTCACGTCGTCGTGTCAATCGCCCTCGACCAGCCCCAGCCGCTGCAGCGGGTCTCCATCCTGGGTGGCGGGCGGGCCATCGCGACCACCGAGCTCAAGGCCGACGACGAGGAGCAGGTCCTCACCGAGGACCAGCTGCGTCGCCGGCTCGCGGTGCGCCTGGCCGGCCCGGCCGCCGAGCACCTGGTCTACGGCGGCACCTCGACCGGAGTCGAACGCGACCTCGAGGAGGCCACCGCCATGGCGCGCGACATGGTCGCCCGCTACGGGATGGCTCGTGGGCTCGAGTTCGCCCGCCTGCTCGGCCCGGACAGCTCGGCCTACCTGGGCGGCGAGACCCCGTGGGGCGACATCGCCGAGGACACCAAGTCGGCGGCCGACACCGCGATCCGGGTCCTGCTCCAGGAGGCCCACGCCACCGCTGCTGGCGTCCTCGCGCAGCACCGTCCCGCGCTCGACCTGGTCGCCGCCGAGCTGCTGGAACACGAGACGCTGGAGGGCGTGACCCTGCTCGCGGTGCTGGAGCGGGCCGGTGCGGCGATGAAGGGCCGGTCCTCCGCGACGACCCGGCCGCGGACGCGGCGCACCACCCGCTGATGCTGCGCCGGGGGACCCCCGCCGGCCGGTCCGCGAGCCGGGTGCGGTCGGTCACGGCACTCGCGCTGCTCGCCGCAACGGCGTCCTTCGGCGCGCCCGGCGCGCAGGCTGCCACCGCGTGTGGGCCCGGCGGGACCGTCGAGGACATCGGCAACGGATGGCTCAGCTCCAGTCCGGCGTACCCCGACGGGGAGCAGGCGACGACGCTGATCGCGGCGGCCATCTTTGACACCAACCTGATCTACGCCACCAACGGCAGCGTGGTCATGCGAAGCGTCGACGCCGGGTGCGGCTGGACCGCCGTCTACACCGCGGAAGCCGCGACCAGCGTGCTGCCCGCAGCCGAGATCGCCATCACCGCCTTGCACGTGCCGAGCTCGGCCAACAGCTCCTCCTACGTCTATGTCGGCGTCTCCGCGACGTCGCAGGGGGTGTCGACCCCCGCCGTCGCGGTCAGCAGTGACCGAGGAAAGTCCTTCCGTACGACGGGCATCGAGCAAGGTCTCGACGCCGTCGGCAGGGTCACCGAGATCGCGGCGAGCGCCACGATCCCGCAGATCGCCTACGTCGGGCTGTCCACCCGCCTGCCCGCGCTGACCACGTCGACCATCTTCGGCACCAGCGACGCCGGGGCCTCGTGGACCAACCGCACCGGCCGCTCCGCCGCGACGCTCCCGACGCAGCTGGTGGCCGACCCGCTCGGGCAGACCAACCTGTTCGGCTTGTCCGCCAGTCGCGTCGTCCGCAGCATCAACGGAGGATCGACGTTCACCGCGGTCGACGGTGACCCCGGCGGTTCGGTGACCAGGTTGGCGGCGGCGCCCGGGGCCGGTGGCCTGCGCCTCGCGGGGGTCCGCCCCGAGGTGCCGGGCATCGCCACGTCGACCAACGAGGGCGCCACCTGGCAGACAACGCCGTCCCCCGTGCCGCCGAGCAGCCTGGCCGTGGCTCCGCTGCGCGACCTGTTCGGGGTCACCGCCGGCGGGCAGGTGCTGCTGGTGGATATCCGCCCGGCCGTGCCACCCGTCGCGATCTCACCCACGAGCCAGGGCAGCTTCGGCAGCCTGACGCTGACGGCTCCCACCGGCGCCGGCTTCGCGGCCGTCGGTCTGCGCAACAGCGCGGTGGCCAGGCTGGCCCTCAGCAACGCGCTGGTGCCCGTCCCGCTGCCGGGTGGGGGCACGGGGGGCCGGCTCGGCCCGGTGCTGCTGCAGCCCACCGGCCCGCTGACGCAGTTCCCGTCGACGCTGCTGCCCGCTGCGCTGTCGGTCAGCCTGCCGGCGGGCGGCTCCCGGGTCGTGCCCTACGACCTGCTCGTGCCCAGGACCCCGACCCCGGTCGACGTGATGTTCCTCGTCGACAGCACCGGCTCGATGGCGTCGGTCATCGAAGAGCTGCGGGTCCGGCTGGTCGAGATCGTCAACGCCCTCGACAACGCCGGGCTCAACATCCGCTTCGGGATCGGCAACTACCGCGACTACCCGCAGCCCTACGGCACAGCGGGTCGGGGCGACTGGCCCTACCGGCTCGACCGCATCGTTGGCCCGGTCAACCGCGAACTGCAGGACGCGATCGGCGCGATCCAGGCCGGCGGCGGGACCAGCGACGGCAAGGCCTCTCCGTTGACGGCGCTGGTCCAGGCCGCGACGGGAGCGGGCGACGGCATCGACGACGTGGTCTTCGTGGAGCCCGGCGAGGGCGCGCAGTTCCGACCCGAGGCACTGAAGCTGGCCGTGGTGGCCGGCGACACCGAGGCGCACTACGGCGGTCAGACCGTCGGAAACGGCCAGGTCAACCCCGGCCCCGACTTCGACGACACCATCGCGACCCTGCTGCGGCGGGACGTGCGGATGATGGGGCTGGCCGTCGGCACCAGCCCGCTGCGGGACTTCCGCTTCCTCGCCGACGGCTCCAAGTCCTACGCCCCGGCCGGTGGCGTCGACTGCGACGGCGACGGCCGGCGCGACCTGGCCGACGGTGACCCCCTGGTCTGCCAGATCGGTAGTGGCAGCGTCGCCGGCGGCGGCGTGAGCATCGGCGGGTCGGGGACGCAGAGCGCGAACGGCCTTGCGGCGGCCCTCATCGGGCTCGCCGCCGGCATCCCGGACGTGAAGCCGGTCGCGCTCGCGGTGACCCGCGGCCAGGGCTTCGCCCGGCTGACCTCGGCCGGCACCCGCAAGGTCAACCTGCGCGCCGACAACCAGCTCGACTTCGCCATCGAGCTCCGCTGCCCGCTCGGCGCTGCCTCCCGGCAGAGCATCGCGCTGGAGGCAGCGACGGGTGCCCGGCAGCTGGCGACGGGGGTGGTGGACCTGTCCTGCGGCGGGGTCCCGGTCGCTGCACTCGCTCCGGCCATCGCCGCGCTTCCGGCCGTGGCCGAGCCCCCGGCCCCCGCCCCGCCGGCGCCCGGTCAACCGGTGGCCAACGCCAACCCGAACCCCAATCCCAACCCGAACCCCAACCCCAACGTCAACCCTGCGGCCAACACCAACGTCAACCCCGGCGTCGCCGGTCAGGAGCAGGACCAGCAGCAGTTGGCCTTCGCCGAGGACGCGGGCGAGAGCGATGCGCTCGCCATGAGCGGTCTGGCCTTCGTTGTCACGGCTGGTCTTCTCACCTGTACGGCGAGCGGGCTCGCCCTGCGCCGGCGTACGTCTGGGGTCCTGGCCCCGCACTGAGCGGACCATCCGGGCCTGGTTTGCGCCTAGGGATCGGGGATCCGTGGGGGTCCTGACCCCTAGAACTCCCCGAAGCTCTTGCTGGTGACGGCTGTCGATCCAGGAGGGGGTCAGGCGGCGGGGGCCACTTTGGTCAGGCCGTTGATGACCCGGTCGAGGACGTCGCCACCGCGGGGGTCGGTGAGGTTGGCGAGCAGCTTCAGGGTGAACTTCATCAGCAGCGGGTGGGGCAGCCCGTGCCGGGTAGCGAGCGCCATGATCCGCGGATTGCCGATGAGCTGTACGAAGACCCGGCCGAGCGTGTAGTAGCCGCCGTACTGCTGCTTCATGGCTTCGGGGTAACCCAGCAGGGCCCGCTCGCGGGCGGCGTCGTCGGGGCGGCTGAGGGCTTGGGCGGCGTAGTCGGCGGCGAGCAGACCCGACTCCATGGCGTAGGCGATGCCCTCGCCGTTGAAGGGGTTGACCGCGCCGGCGGCGTCGCCGATGAGCATGACGCCGCGGGTGTAGTGCGGCTGGCGGTTGAAGCCCATGGGCAGTGCGGCGCCGCGGATCGGACCGGTCGCGAATTCCTCGGTGAACTGCCACTCGGCCGGCATCGCGGAGACCCAGCTCTTGAGCAGCTTGCGGTAATCGGTGTCCTGCCAGGCCTTGGTGGTGTTGAGCAGCCCGAGCCCGACGTTGCTGGTGCCGTCGCCGACGCCGAAGACCCAGCCGTAGCCGGGCAGCAGGTCGCCGTTGGGCGCCCGCAGCTCGAGCCAGGACTCGAGCATGTCGTCGTCGGTGCGGGGGCTGGTGAAGTAGCGGCGGACGGCGACGCCCATGGGGCGGTCCTCGCGCTTCTCGATGCCCTGGCCGAGCGCGAGGCGGGCGCTGACGCCGTCGGCGGCGACCACCAGCGGGGCGCGGTAGACCTCCTCGGTCCGCTCGGGCCCGACCTTGGCGGTGACGCCGACGATGCGGCCGCTCTCGTCGGTGACGGCGCCGGTGACGTGCGTGTGCTCCTGCAGCCGGGCGCCGGCCTTCTGCGCCTGGCGGGCGAGCAGCTCGTCGAAGTCCAGGCGCGGCCGGACCAGGCCGTAGGGCGGGTAGCTGGCCAGGTCGGGCCAGGGCAGCTCCAGGCGCATGCCGCCGCCGATGATGCGCAGGCCGCGGTTGCGGATGAAGCCGTTGGCCTCGGTGGTGTCGATGCCCAGGTCCACCAGGCTCTTCACGGCCCGCGGGGTGAGGCCGTCGCCGCAGACCTTCTCGCGGGGGAAGCCCGTCTTCTCCAGCAGCAGGACGTCCAGGCCTGCCTGCGCGAGGGCGTGCGCCGCGGCGCTGCCGCCCGGGCCGGCGCCGACGACGAT
>JANPHZ010000138.1:0-5877 GCA_031424715.1 Frankiaceae bacterium | reverse complement strand
ACTCCTCCCCGCGGTCCCGGCCACCCACCGTCGCCGAGAGGACGAGCACAGCCAAGCCGAGGAAGGCCCAGTAGAAGCCGATGCTCTGGTTGACGCCGTCGTAGGCCTCGTTCGGAGCGTCGGCTGTCACCATCCGCAGGAGCAGCGCCAGCGCGAGCACGGTGAGAACGCGGGGCACCAGACGTCGTACGTCGAAACCCGCCAGCGCCACGGGTACCGGTACCGACCCGGCCAGCGCGAAGGCCGGCCGAGGGACGGCTCGCGCCCACCAGCGCCGCACGGGTAGGTCGAGGCGGAGGCGCTCGATCAGGAGCAGCCCGACGATCAGCAGGATCTCCATGTCCGGCGCCTAGACCGCGATCGTGTCGGCTGGGTCCCACGCCCGAGCGCCGATGAGGACCAGGTAGGCATCCTCAACGGTGGGCTCGACGAGGTCCGCGCCGGCGGGCGGGCGCCCGATCTGCCGGGTGCTGCCGTCGCCGGAGATCCACGCCAGCGTGGCGCCCGGCTCGCGGCGCTCGGCTCGCCAGACCCGACCGGCTGCGGAGGCCGCCAGCTCCGCGGGCGTTCCCTGGAACAGCACGCGCCCTGCATCCACGACGACGACCGTGCGGCACAGGGCAGCCACGTCGTCGGTCTGGTGCGTCGACAGGACCACGCTGCGGTCGGGTTCGGCCGCCGAGACCAGCTCCCGAAACCGCATCCGCTGCAGCGGGTCGAGGCCGGCGGCCGGCTCATCGAGGAGCAACAGGTCGGGCGAACCGATCAGGGCCTGCGCCAGCCCCAGCCGGCGGCGCATGCCTCCCGACAGGGACCGGACCCGCTCGTAGGCCTTGGCCGTCAGGTCGGTGAGCTCGAGCACGCGGTCCACCTCCAGGCGCCGGGCCCGCCGGTCGGTGTGCTCTTTGAGGATCGCGACGTAGTCGACGAATTCGCGGACCGAGAAGCCCGGATAGGCGCCGACGTCCTGCGGCAGGTAGCCCAGCCGCCGGCGCAGCTCGAGCCGCTCCGCGGGCACGGACGGGTCCAGCCCGAGCACGCGGACGGACCCTTCCTCCGGAGCGAGCACCGTCGCGAGGATCCGCAGCAGCGTGGTCTTGCCGGCGCCGTTGGGCCCGAGCAGTCCGGTCACCCCGGTGCCCAGCGCGACGGTGAGGCCGTCGAGCGCGGTCGTACGGCCGAAGCGCTTGCGTAGACCTTGGACACGAACGGTCATGCGGGACTCCCCCGGTCGAGGCGTTGGCGGGAACGAACGAGTACTGCGGCCGCGGTCGCCAGCACGGCGGCGCTGACGAGCTGCCCGGCCGCGTCGTAGACGGCAAGCCGTCCGAGCCCTGCGTCGACGGTCAGCTCGGTCGCCCACACAGCCGTCAGCCAGGCTGCGCAGCAGATCCCGGCGGCCGAACCCGGGTCGAGCCAGGTGGACAGGGCGAGCGTGGCGGCGGTGAGCGCGGCGGCGGGCAGCAGCCACACGAGCGTCCCGATCAGCTCCACCGGTAGCGCCGCGCACGCCGCGACGGCCACCACCGTGGAGGCGAGGGCGACCCCGACCGTGCGGATCAGGAGCAGTCGCATCGCGGGGTAGGGCGTCGCCGCCGTGACCGCCAGCGTCGGGTCGAGGCCGGGGGAGTACGCCGCCGCGGTCGTCAGCACGGGCAACAGCGGCGCGAGCACGAGCAGTGCGGCGCTCCCCGCTTCGCCCGAGCCGGCCGCCAGCACGGCGAAGGAGAGCGCCAGCAGGACAGCCAGCCACCAGGCCCGCCGCATCGACGGCGCGGCGAGCAGGACCCGCGCATCGACCTCGCGGACGCCCAGGCCGCACAGCAGGCGTTCGAGCCACGGTCGGTCCGCGGCATCGACGCGGTCGTCCAGTCCGGCGCGGACCCGGGCCAGCCGAGCCGGGGCGACTGAGGGCGCGAGCGCGCGGCGGCAGTGGGCGCAGCCGAGCAGGTGCGCCTCCAGCGACGCGGCGAGGACCGGCCCCGCGCCGCCGTCGACGTAGCGCTGCAGCAGGTCCTCAGCGGGATGCCAGTCGGGGCCGGGGGTCATGCCAGGTCCTCCCTCAGGGCTGCCTTGGCCCGCATCATGCGGGTCTTCACGGTGCCGGCCGGGATGCCCAGCAGACGGCTGGCCTCCCGGGTGGTCAGTCCGTCGAGGACGGTGGCCTGCACCACGGCGCGCAGCTCTGGCGAGAGCCGACCCAGCGCCCCGCCGAGGTCGCCGTACTCGACACCGAGCAGCACCTGGTCCTCGGCAGCCGCCACGGAGCCGGACGCCTCCCCGAGCAGCGGCAGGCTCACGCGGGGCGTACGACGCAAGCCGTCCACGAGTCGGCGTACGCCGATCCCCCACACCCACGCTGCAACCTCGCCGCGCCCGTCCCACCGGGAGGCGCTCTTCCAGACCGCCAGGAAGGTGTCCTGCACGACCTCATCCACCAGGCCTGGATCGTTGCAGCGTCGCGAGAGTCGCAGGACGAGCCACGGGGCATGCTCGGCGTAGAGCTCGCCCAAAGCAGACCGGTCTCCGGCGGCAACGCGACGCACTAGTTCGGCGTCAGAGCACGTGGCCACGGGCGACCTCTCTCGGCGGCGAGCCTACGCACCTCCTGTCGTCTCCCAGCGCCCGAGCGGTTCACGCGGGCGCGACAGTCGCGGAAGAACCGGACAGTCGGGCACATACTCGGTCACGAACCGGAATTGCGCCGAACGGCCGAGTGTCGGTGATCAGCGCCGGGGTAGACCTCGCAGTGAGCGCGACAACACTGCCGCGCACGACCTTGGAGGTTCCCATGGGCATCGGCGCAAGCGTTTTCCTTCTGGCCATCGGCGCCATCCTGGCGTTCGCCGTCACCGACGCGATCAACGGCGTCGACCTCACCGCGGTCGGCTACATCCTCATGGTGGCCGGCGCACTCGGCCTGGCCATGACGACGCTCATCTTCGGGCGCGACCGGGGCACCGGCACCGTTGTCGAGGACCGCGTCGTCACCCGCGAGCGCGACGTCATCTAGTCCCCAGCAGTACGCGAAGGGCCCGGCCACCTCGGTGGTCGGGCCCTTCGTCGTCCGCGTGCCGCGTCCGGCGTACCGGCCGCCTGCTCGCCCGCGTAGCGATCACCGCCAACGGCTGGACGTACGCCGGAGGCACCGCCGGCAGTGATCACGGAAGAGGAGCCGAACAGGCCGCTCGCCGTCCTCAGGTCTGGCGGGTCAGCTCCAGGCCAGGGCGGTGGCTGGGTCGGACAGCACCCGGCCGATGTCGGCGAGGAACTGCGAGCCGAGCTGGCCGTCGACGTTGCGGTGATCGAAGGACAGCGCGAGCTGCGTGACCTGGCGGATCGCGATCTGCCCCTCGTGCACCCACGGGGTCGGGCGTACGGCGCCGAAGCACAGGATCGCCGACTCCCCCGGGTTGATGATCGGGGTGCCGTTGTCGACGCCGAACGTGCCGACGTTGGTGATGGTGATCGTGCCGCGCGCCATGTCGGCCGGCGAGGTCTTACCCTCGCGCGCCGTGGCTGTCAGCTGCTGCAGGGCAGCGGCGAGCTCGGGCAGCGAGAGCTGATCGGCGTCCTTGATGTTGGGCACCATCAGGCCTCGGGGGGTCGCCGCGGCGATCCCCAGGTTGACGTAGCCCTTGACCACGATCTCCTGCGCAGCGTCGTCCCAGGTCGCGTTGATCTCGGGGTTGCGCTTGACCGCGAGCAGCAGCGCCTTCGCCACGAAGAGCAGCGGCGTGACCTTGACGCCGGCAAACTCCGGCAGCGCCTGGAGCCGCGTGCGCAGCTCCATCGTCGGTGTCATGTCGAGGGTGAGGAACTCCGTGACGTGCGGCGCGCTGAAGGCGCTGCCCACCATCGCGGCGGCCGTCATCTTGCGCACGCCCTTGATCGGGATCCGCTGCTCGCGGGTCGCCGGGTCGTAAGCGGGGACAGCACGCAGGGCCTGTACCGGTGCCTGAGCCGGCTCGACGGTGCTACGGCCGACGGCCGCCTCCACGTCGCTGCGGCTCACGCTGCCGTTGGGGCCGGTGCCCACGACCGTCGACAGGTCGACGCCGAGCTCCCTGGCCAGCTTGCGCACCGGGGGCTTGGCGAGCACCGCGACGGCTCCGGCGGAGCGGGCTGCGGTCTGCCCGACGGCGGCAGCCGACACCCGGGCAGCGGTGGCCGGCGGCGGCGGGGCGACGTCGGGCACGGGAGCCGCCGCGGGGGCGGCGTGGCTGCTGTCGGTGCGGGCCCGGCGCTTGGCGGTGACCGACTTGGGTCCGTAGCCGACGAGCGTCGCCGTACGGCCGTTGGCACCGACCTCGCCGATGAGCGCGCCCTCTTCCTGACCGGGCTCGCGTCCACTCTTGGGCAGCGCGGGCACCATGTCCCCGACCTCGGGGTGCTCAGCCACGACGGACGCGGTCGCCACCGGGTCGAGCGGACCCGCGCCGGGGTCGGTGTCGAAGGTGACGATCGGCGAGCCCACGTCGACGGTCTCGCCGGCCTGGTGGTGGATCTCGGTGACCACACCGGCGAAAGGGGAGGGCACCTCGACCGCGGCCTTGGCGGTCTCAACCTCGACGATCGGCTGGTTGAGCTTCACCACGTCGCCGGGCTTGACCATCCACTGCAGGATCTCGCCCTCGGTCAACCCTTCACCCAGGTCGGGCAGCTTGAACTGCCTGAGCCGCGAGCCGCTGGTGTCGGGCGTGTTCTTGCCCATCAGTAGGCCAGCGAACGGTCGACGGCGTGCAGGACCCGGTCGAGGTCGGGGAGGTAGTCCTCCTCGACCCGCGACGGCGGGTAGGGCGTGTCGAAACCGGTCACCCGCAGCACCGGGGCCTCCATCTCGTAGTAGAGCTCCTCCTGCGCGCGCGCCGCGATCTCGGTCCCGAGGCCCACGAACGACGGGGCCTCGTGGACAACGACCAGGCGCTTGGTACGCCGTACGGAGGCGAACACCGTCGGGTAGTCCAGCGGCGACAGCGAGCGCAGGTCGATGACCTCCAGGCTGCGACCGTCCTCCTCTGCTGCGGTCGCGGCCTCGAGGCAGGTCTTGACCATCGGGCCGTAGGCGACCAGCGTCGCGTCGGTGCCGGGACGCACGACCCGCGCGGACCACAGCGAGTCGGGGGTGGCCGTGACGTCGACCTCGGCCTTCTCCCAATAGCGCCGCTTGGGCTCGAAGAAGATCACCGGGTCGTCGCTGCGGATCGCCTGCTGCAGCATGAAGTAGGCGTCGACCGGGTTGGCACACGCGACGACCTTCAGGCCGGCGGTGTGCGCGAAGTAGGCCTCGGGGCTCTCGCTGTGGTGCTCGACCGCGCCGATGCCGCCACCGAAGGGGATGCGGATCGTGATCGGCATCTTGACGGTCCCCTTGGACCGGGCGTGCATCTTGGCCAGCTGCGACACGATCTGGTCGTACGCCGGGTAGACGAAGCCGTCGAACTGGATCTCGCAGACCGGGCGGTAGCCGCGGATGGCGAGACCGATCGCCGTACCGACGATCCCGGACTCGGCCAGCGGGGTGTCGAAGACGCGGTCCTCGCCGAAGTCCTTCTGCAGACCGTCGGTGACGCGGAAGACGCCGCCGAGCTTGCCGATGTCCTCGCCCATGAGCAGGACCTTCGGGTCGTCCTCCATCGTCTTGCGCAGGCCCTCGTTGAGCGCCTTGGCCATCGTCAGGGTGGTCATGAGTGGGCCCCTTCAGCGAAACCGGCGAGGTAGGAGCGGAAGGCGTCCTGCTGCTCGAGCAGCAGCGGCGTCGGCTCGTCGTAGACGTGCTCGAAGATCGACAGCGGCTCGGGGTCGGGCATCTCCAGGCAGCCCTTGCGGATGCGCGCGGCGAGCTCATCGGCGTCGTGATCGAGCTGGTCGAAGTAG
>JANPHZ010000137.1:0-5782 GCA_031424715.1 Frankiaceae bacterium | reverse complement strand
GTGAGGGGCAAGGGCGCGTTGTCGCTGCCGAGCAGGAACGCCACCACGATCACCACGATCGCGATCAGTCCGGCGGCGAAGACGGCAACGCCGGCAGTGACCATAAAGGCCAGGCTAGGTGGGGCGGCGGCAGCTAGCCTGAGCGCGTCCGTCTCCGCTCACAGTCATGAGGTCTGCAGTGCCCACCGGCAAGGTCAAGTTCTACGACAAGGACAAGGGCTTCGGCTTCGTGTCCCGCGACGACGGCGGCGACGTGTTCGTGCCGTCCTCCGCGCTGCCCGACGGAGTCGATGAGCTGAAGGCCGGGACGCGGCTGGAGTTCGGCGTCGCGGCCGGCAAGCGCGGCGAACAGGCCCTGTCGGTCCGCATCCTGGACGCGCCGGCGCAGCTCGCCGGCGCCCGGCGCCCGGCCGAGGACCTGCAGGTGATGGTCGAGGACATGATCAAGCTGCTCGAGCTGAAGGTGCAGCCGTCGCTGCGCAAGGGCAAGCACCCCGACCGCGACACCGGCAAGCGGGTCGCGACGATCCTGCGCGCCATCGCGAGCGACCTCGAGGGCTGAGACGCCAGGGTCGGCGGGCTACTCCGGGACGAGCACGAACTGCCAGTTGCCGACGGTCGGCGCGCTCGCGTTGCCGTCGTCGAGCATCCGCACCTCGAGGCGCAGCGGGCCGCTCTCGAACTGCGGCGTGAAGGCGAAGTAGGAGTCCTTCTGCGTTCCGGAGGCCTGGTCGTTGGACGGGTCCTGGTCATCGCCCGGGAGGACGATCACCCAGCCGGCGTCGGCGACCTTCTTGGACACGTCGACGCCGACCTGCGCGCCGGCCCTGACCTTGAGCACGGTCGGCTGGGTGGCCTCAGCGCGGCAGTTCTGAGCCTGGGCGCTCTGGCCCTCGAAGCAGAAGATGGTGGCCTCGCTGTTGACCGACGACGTCCCACTGACGAGCGTCACGAGGGGAGTGGGCTGCTCGCAGGCGGTCAGGACGACGGTGCTGAGCCCTGCGGCCAGGCCCGCGATCAGGCGGGATCGGGCGATCATGTCGCTGCTCCGTTGCGCGAGGTGGTGGACTAGGGGGGTGCCGGGGATGCGACGCAGGTTGCGGGAAGTCAGTTCGAGATTATCCGGCGCACTGGCCGGTCCGCGCGATGAGGCGCCTGCGACAGATGTCACGAAGGAAGAGGAACCAGCAGTGAGCGTCACCGAGGTGGTCCCGGAGGCACCGGCTGTTGCCGAGCGGGAGGGCGATCTGGCCTGTGTGGCGGCGGTCGCCCTCGCCAAGGCCGCGGCGGTCGAGGTCGCCGGTGAGGCGGTCGGCGAGCACCTCGGCGTCGAGGTCGACGAGGCCCTGGTCGTCACGCACTCCTTCGCGACGACCGAGAAGGCCTACCGCGGCTGGCGCTGGGCCGTCACCGTCGCCCGCGCCGACGGCGCCACCGAGGTGACGGTGGACGAGGTCGTGCTCCTGCCCGGTTCCGAAGCGCTGGTCTCGCCCGACTGGGTCCCCTACGCCGACCGCGTCCAGCCCGGCGACCTCTCGCCCGGCGACCAGCTGCCCCCCAAGCCCGATGACGCGCGGCTCGTCCCGGCGTACGCCGATCCCGACGCCGAGCTGGTCGACCAGCACTGGGAGCTCGGCCTCGGCCGCGAGCGGGTGCTGTCGCTCGACGGCCGCGCCGACGCTGCCGAGCGGTGGTACGACGGAGACCGGGGACCGCGTGCGCCGATCGCCAAGGCAGCGCCCGCGCTCTGCGGTGACTGCGGCTTCCTCACCCCGCTCGGTGGTTCGCTGCGCCAGCTCTTCGGGGTCTGCGCCAACGGGCTGGCGCCCGACGACGGCCGGGTGGTCTCGCTCGACCACGGCTGTGGCGCGCACAGCGAGGCGCTCGCCGCGCCGACGACGACGGCCGGCATGGCGGTCGAGCACGACGAGCTCGAGCTGACGGTGCGCCAACCGGAGGGTCACACGCCGGGCACCGTCGATGACGCCGACCCGGCCGAGCCCCTCGGCCACAGCTGACCCAGTGGTCAGGCCGTCTCCAGCTCCACCGTGACGGCGTCGCCGTCGTCGAGGGCCTCGGCGGTGCGCACCGTCTTTTTCACCGGCAGCACGTAGGTGCCGTCCTTCTGCGGGAACACCGAGGTGGACCAGCTGGTGGCCCCGACGGTGACGTGCACCTTGACCGCCCCGAAGCCGCGTCGCGGGCCGACAACGCTGTCGCTGAGCGGCTCGGCGACCTCCAGCGGCACGGTCACGAAGAACCAGGCGGCGTCGGCGGACCAGCGGTAGAGCTCGGCCTGGAAGCGCATGCCGCACCGTAGCCGTGACAGGTGACGAGCCGGTCGCGCTGAGCCAGCCCTTCCCGCTGACGATCCGTACGGCCGACCTGCGCCACTGAGGCATGGACCCGCGACACGCTCGGGAGCCGCGGCTACGGTGCTCAGATGCCGTCAGGGCCGTTACGGGTGCGTAAGGCTTTCGCTTACGTCACGCGCGCCGAGGAGCTCCTCGTCTTCCGCCATCGTGATTTTCCGATGGACGAGACGGGATTGCAGGTCCCCGCAGGGACTGTTCGCGCCGGGGAATCGCCCGAGCGGGCTGCCGTGCGTGAGGTCATCGAGGAGACCGGGCTGACAGACCTCGCCCTGCGTGGCCTCGTGGGTATCGCCGACTACGACGTACGACCAGGCCGCGACGAGGTCCACGAGCGTCATATATTCCACTTCGAAGCATCAGCGATGACCCCCGACGCCTGGGTGTGGTTCGAGGAGCACGACGGGCTCGCCGAGCCCACGGCCTTTGAGTTCCAGTGGATCCCGCTGGAGCGCGGGCATGTGCTCTCCGCCGGGATGGGTGCGCTCCTGGGTGAGCTGCGCCGGTGACGAGGGCCACCCGGATCCTGGTCTACGGCGTGACGGGGTCAGGCAAGACTGTGCTGGCGCGGCGGATCGCGGAGCGGACGGGGCTGCCGTGGCACCTCGTCGACAACCTCACGCACGAGCCGGGTTGGATCGAGGTCGCGCAGGACGAACAGCGGCGACGCATCGGGCAGATCTGCGCCGGCGAGGAGTGGATCCTCGACTCGGCCTACGGCCGCTGGATCGACCTCCCGCTAGCACGGGCCAACCTCGTCGTCGCCCTCGACTACCCGCGGTGGATCTCGTTCGGTCGGCTCGTACGCCGGACCTTTCGGCGGGCCCGAGACGGCAAGCCCATCTGCAACGGCAACACCGAAACCTGGCGCCGGGCGTTCGCCTCCCGCGACTCGATGCTGGTCTGGCACTGGCGCAGCTTCGCGCGCAAGCGAGCTCGCATCCGGCAGTGGGAGACACAGTCAGCCAGCCCGAGGGTGCTGCGCATGAGCAGCCCCCGTCAGACGCAGGCCTGGCTGGAGAGCCTGGGCCCGCCGGGGCCTGGGTAACGGCCACTCAGAAGACCATCCAGGTACGCCGGACCTGTCCGACCGGCCTTCGCCCCCGCCGCCCCGCCGCCCCCGTCGTTGCGTCAGTCCACGGGTGTGGGCTGCACGCTCAGGGTGACTGACGCAAGGGTGGGCGCCGGCAAGGGTGGGCGCCGCGGAGGGCCGTTAGAGCTGAAGGCTGGTGATGGCGGTGAACTCCTCCAAGCCCAGCGGGCCGAGCTCACGGCCGTAGCCCGACTGCCCGAAGCCGCCGAACGGCGCTGTCGGGTTGAAGACCCCGCCGTTGACGCCGACCTGACCGGTGCGCAGCCGCCGGGCCACCCGGAGGGCGCGGTCGCGGTCGGCGGCCCACACCGCACCCGAGAGCCCGTACGGCGTGCCGTTGGCGATCCGGATCGCCTCCTCGTCGCCGCCGTCGTAGGGCACCACGGTGAGGACAGGTCCGAAGACCTCCTCCTGCTCGATGCGCGTGCCGGCCTCGGCGAGCAGGACCGTGGGCTGCACGAAGAACCCCTTGGGCAGGCCTTCGGGCTGCTCGGGTCCGCCCGCGACGAGGCGGGCGCCGTCGTCGATCGCGGCGCGGATGTAGTCGCGCACGCGCTCCTGCTGCACCTTCGACACCAGCGGGCCCTGCTGGGTCGCCGGGTCGAGGGGGTCGCCCATCGGCGCGAACTGCACGAACACCTCGAGGTTGCCGAGCACCTCGTCGATCCGGGCGCGCGGCACGAGCAGCCGGGTCAGCGCCGAACAGGTCTGCCCGGAGTTGATCAGGCACCCGGTGAGTGAGCCGGCGAGCGCGTTGGTGAGCGCGTCACCGTCGAGGTCGTCGAGCAGGAGCGAGGCCGACTTGCCACCGAGCTCGAGCGACGTGCGCTTGGGACCGGAGGCGGCCAGCTCGGCGACCCGGCGACCGGCCCGGGTCGAGCCGGTGAAGGACACCATGTCCACCAAGGGGTGCGAGGCGATGGCCTCGCCGACCACCGGGCCGACTCCGGGAACCAGGTTGAAGACACCGGCGGGCAAGCCGACAGCATCGATGACCTCGGCCAGGATGTAGGCCACGCCGGGCACGAGCTCAGACGGCTTGACCACGACCGAGCAGCCGGCGGTCAGCGCCGGGGCGACCTTCGCCGCGATCTGGTGCAACGGGTAGTTCCAGGGCGTGATTGCGCCGACGACGCCGACCGGCTGGCGGATCAGCAACGAGTTGCCCGACGGCTTCTCCCAGTCCAGATGCCGTACGACGTCCTGCATCGACGCGAAGCTGATGATCGGGAAACCGGCCTGCACCATCACGGCGATCTGCCAGGGCGCGCCCATCTCGGTGGCCGCGGACAGGGCGATCTCCTGCTGGCGGGCCTGCAGGCCCTCGGCGATCTGCGTACAGGCCTTGACCCGGTCGTCCAAGGAGACCTGTGACCACTCCTCGAAGCCGCGGCGGGCAGCCTGTGCGGCCTTGTCGACGTCTTCGACGGTGCCCTCGGGGACGTGCCCGATGACCTCCTCGGTGAACGGGTTGGTCACCGGCAGCGTGCCGGTGCCGGTCGAGGCGATCCAGGCGCCGTCGACGTAGATGCGGTCGCGGGTGCTCGTCATGACGTGCCCTTCAGCAGGTTCTCGGCGGTGCGGTGGGCCAGGGCCATGCAGGTCAGCATCGGGTTGGCCCCGGACGGCGTGGGGAAGGCGCTGGTGTCGCCGATCCACACGCCCTGGGTGTCGTGCAACTGGCCACTGGGGTCGGCCACCGACGTGGTCGGGTCTGTGCCCATGCGGGCCGAGCCCATCTGGTGGGCGCTGCCCATCGCGATCCCGCCGGCACCGAACGGCTTGGCGTACAAGCCCTCGAGCCAGGCCTCCAGGTCACCGCCGCGCAGGAAGGGCGGGGCCGTCGGGGTGTTGAGCCAGAGCTCCTGCGCGCCGGCGGCGAGGTGCAGCTCGGCCAGCACGCGCAGACCCTTGCGCACCTGCTCCTGGTCGCGCGGGTCGTCGAGGGAGTAGTGGTGCACCGCCTCGCCGTGCTCGTCGAGGGTGACCGTCCCACCACCGTGGTCGCGGGTGATGAAGAGCAGGTCGCTGGTGTTGGCGAACTTGCTCATCAGCTCCTTGTGCTGCTTGCCGTCGGTGCGGGCGAGCTGGAAGGCAAAGACGCCGGGGTAGTACTGCGAGCCCTCCACGAGCAGCCCGTAGCCGTCGCCGAGGTCGCGCCACTCGTCCATGACAGCGGCCTGCGGCGGACCCCACCAGGCCTGCTGGTCGTCGGTGTAGACACCGAACATCCCGCTGGAGGGGTGCAGCCGGAGGTGCTGCCCGACCGCCGGCCCACCGATGCCGGAGCGCAGCAGCACGGCGGGCGTCTCCAGGG
>JANPHZ010000136.1:0-3242 GCA_031424715.1 Frankiaceae bacterium | reverse complement strand
CGCACCGACGGCAGCGAGATGGCCGTGAGCTCGTGAGCTCCCCCCTCGTGAGCAAGGTCGCTCTGATCACCGGCGGGGCCTCGGGCTTCGGCGCCGAGGTGGCCCGCCAGCTCGCCCGGCGCGGTGACGACGTCGTGCTGCTCGACGTCGACGAGGCCGGCGGCAAGGCGGTCGCCGACGAGCTCGGCGGCACCTTCATCGCCTGCGACGTGAGCGATTACGACCAGGTCATGGCGACGACGGCCGAGGCGGAGAAGGCCTACGGCGGCCTCGACCTGTTCTTCCTCAACGCCGGCATCGCCACCGGGTGCGGGGTCGACGACGACTTCGACCTCGCGACCTACCGGCGCGCGATGGGCATCAACCTGGACGGCGTCGTCTTCGGCGTCCACGCCGCGCTGCCGGCCCTGCGGCGTCGCGGTGGTGGCTCGATCGTCTGCACCGCGTCTCTCGCCGGACTGACCGCGGTGCCCTTCGACCCGGCGTACGGCGCCAACAAGCACGCCGTGGTCGGGCTGGTCCGCGGGCTCGGCCCGGCACTGGCTCCGCAGAACATCACCATCAACGCGTTCTGCCCGAGTTTTGCCGAGACCAAGATCATCGGCCCGATCAAGGACGCGCTGCAGGGCAGCGGCGTCCCGATCATCCCGGTAGAGGAGGCCGGCCGCGCGGTCCTGCAGGCCTTTGACAGCAGCGAAACCGGACAGGCATGGCTGCTACAGGCCGGCCGGGAGGTCATGACCTACCAGTTCCGCGGTGTCCCCGGACCGCTCAAGGCCGACGGCTCCCCCGCGCAGCCGGCTGACCCGCAGGGCGTGCCGACCTCCGTCGCCGCCGAGCACCCCTCGGCCTGACGCTCGGCCCCCTGGTGGGGCCGAGGGCGGTGGGGCCGGTGGCAGGTGGCGCGGTCGACCAGCGGCGGCCGCTGGACGGGCGGTCAGGTGCGGGTGAGGGACTCCGGGCTCAGCTCGGCGACGGAGGCGTGCCCGGACAGGCCGAGTTGCAGGTCGAGGTCGGCGAGGAACGTCCGCAGGACGTGCCGCACGCCGTCCTCACCGCCAAGAGCGAGGCCGTAGACGTAGGAACGGGCCAGCAGGACCGCCTTCGCCCCGAGCGCGAGCGCCTTGACGGCGTCGGCGCCGGTGCGGATGCCGCTGTCGAAGAGCACCGGGAGGTCTCCGGCGGCTGCGACGATGCCGGGCAGCGCGTCCAGCGACCCCACGGCGCCATCGACCTGGCGACCACCGTGGTTGCTGCAGATGAGCCCGGCCGCGCCAGCGTCCACCGCGAGCCGCGCGTCATCGGGGTGCTGGACGCCCTTGACGACGATGGGCAGAGAGCTCTGCGCGCGCAGCCAGGCGAGGTCGTCCCAGGTGAGCTCAGGGTTGGCGAACTGCTGCGACCACAGCAGGATCGCCGACATCGGGTCGTCCTCGGGTGACTTCTCGAGCATCGAGCGGAAGACCGGGTCGGAGAAGTACTGCGCGTTGCCGACCCCCTGCAGGAACGGCAGGTACGCCGTGTCGAGGTCACGCGGCCGCCAGCCGAGCTGCCAGGTGTCGAGGGTGAAGACGATCGCGGTGTAGCCCGCCGACTCGGCGCGGTGCACCAGCGAGGCCGCCAGCTCGCGGCTCTTGGGCCAGTAGAGCTGGTACCACCGAGGGCCCTCCCCCGCGGCCTCGGCGATCTGCTCCATCGGTGTGGTGGCTGCCGTCGACGTCACCATCGGCACGCCCAGGGACGCCGCGGCCCGGGCGACGGCCAGCTCGCCGTCGGGGTGCACGATGCCGAGGACGCCGACCGGCGACAGCATCACGGGAGCAGGCATCGGCGTACCCAGGACCGTCGTCGACAGGTCGCGTTGCGCCGGGATGCCGCGCAGCATCCGCGGCACGATCCGCCAGCGGTCGAACGCCTCCCGGTTGGCGCGCATGGTCTCCTCACCGCCGGCGCCACCCCCGACGTAGCCCCGGGCCTGCGGCGTCATCGCCTGCAGCGCAGCCGCTTCCAGGTCACGCCAGCCCACCGGGTAGGCCGGGGACTGGTCGCCCAGGCCGTTGAGGTAGACCTCGTTCTGGTAGTCCGCGAAAGCCATGCCCCGACCCTGCCACAGGAGCCCACGTGAGCGCACAGACCCCTCCGGCCGCCCGATGAAGGCCTGGCAAGTCCACGAGCTCGGCGACCCGCAGGACGTCCTGCGGTGGGAGGACGTGGACGAGCCGGTCGCGGGTGCGGGCCAGCTCCGCGTCAAGGTCGATGCCGTCGCCCTCAACTTCCCCGACATCCTGCTGTGCCAGGGGCTCTACCAGGAGAAGCCGCCGCTGCCGTTCACCCCGGGCATGGAGGTGTGCGGGACGGTGCTGGACGGGCCGCGCAAGGGCGAGCGTGTCATCGGCGGGCCGGGGCTGCCGCACGGCGGACTGGCCGAGCAGGTCCTGCTGCCCGAGCTGGGAGCGTTCGCCGTACCCGAGGACATGCCCGCAGCCAAGGCAGCCGGGCTGCTCATCACCTACCAGACGGGTTACGTCGGACTGCACCGACGCGGTCAGCTGACGGCCGGCGAGACCCTGCTCGTGCACGCCGGAGCCGGTGGTGTCGGTTCGGCGGCCATCCAGATCGGCAAGGCAGCGGGCGCGCGGGTGATCGCCACCGCCGGGGGGGCGGACAAGGTGCAGGTCTGCCGTGATCTCGGCGCCGACGTCGTCATCGACTACATCGCCGACGACTTCGTCTCCATCGTGAAGGACGCCACCGATGGCAACGGCGCCGACGTCATCTACGACTCCGTCGGCGGAGACACCTTCGACAAGAGCCGCAAGTGCATCGCCTTCGAGGGCCGGATCGTCGTCGTCGGCTTTGCCGGTGGGCGGATCGCCGACGCCCCGACCAACCACGCACTGGTGAAGAACTACTCCGTCGTCGGCCTGCACTGGGGCCTTTACCGGCACAAGGACCCTGCGGTCATCCCCGACACCCATGCGGCCCTGATGGACCTGTGGTCGCGCGGCCTGATCGACCCGCTGATCGGCGCCGAGCTGCCCCTGTCCGACGCCCCGCAGGCCCTGACCCGGCTCGGCCAGCGCGGCACCGTCGGCAAGGTCGTCCTCCTGCCGTGACGGCACAGCTGCGACGAGGCGGGAGCGCGTTCGGCAAGGCTGCAGCTCCGCGACAGTCGGGTTCGGGCCTGGCGCTTCGCGCCTTGAGGGCCCTTCACCCGACCATCGCTGCGCTGCCTTCACGGA
>JANPHZ010000135.1:0-10422 GCA_031424715.1 Frankiaceae bacterium | reverse complement strand
GTCGTACGCGGTCCGCACCACCCGTTCCAGCACGCCCATGACCGCGCCGAAGTGCCCCTGCCCCCGGTGGCTCGCCGCCACCGCCACGCCCTCCACGTACCCGCACCGCAGGGCCCGCCCGCCGTGGATCAGCCGGCGCTGCACGACCGAGCCGTGCGCGACCGGCAGCCCACCGTCGAGCACGACGGCATGGACCCCGCCCAGGCAGTGCTCCCAGTCGTGCTCGTCGAGCGGGTCGCCGCTGTCGGCGAAGACGGCCAGCAGCAGCTGCTCGCACGCCGCGAGCAGCGCCGGCTCGAGGTCGGCGGTGTGGGCGACGACGAGCCGGGTCACCACGAGGGTCAGACGCGCCGGAAGATCAGCGCGCGCTTGACCTCCTGGATCGCCTTGGTGACCTCGATGCCGCGCGGGCACGCGTCGGTGCAGTTGAAGGTCGTCCGGCAGCGCCAGACCCCCTCCTTGTCGTTGAGGATCTCCAGCCGCTCCTCGGCGCCGTCGTCGCGGCTGTCGAAGATGAAGCGGTGGGCGTTGACGATCGCGGCCGGGCCGAAGTAGCTCTCGTCGGTCCAGTAGACGGGGCACGACGTCGTGCAGGCCGCGCACAGGATGCACTTGGTCGTGTCGTCGAACCGCTCCCGGTCGTCGGCCGACTGCAGTCGCTCCCGGGACGGCTCGCGGCCGTCGGTGATGAGGAACGGCTTGACCGACCGGTACGCCTCGAAGAACGGCTCCATGTCGACGACGAGGTCCTTCATCACCGGCAGGCCCTTGATGGGCTCGACCAGGATCTCGTCGCCGAGGTCCTTCACGAGGACCTTGCAGGCGAGCCGGTTGACGCCGTTGATGCGCATCGCGTCGGAGCCGCAGACGCCGTGGGCGCAGGACCGGCGGAAGGTCAGCGAGCCGTCGAGGTACCACTTGATGTGGTGCAGCGCGTCGAGCAGCCGGTCGCCCTTGTCGACGGGCACCTCGAACGGCTGCCAGAACGCCTCGGGATCGAGCTCCGGGTCGTAGCGGCGCACCTTGATGGTCACCATGGTCAGGTGGTCAGCGACCTCGACCGGGCGCTCTTCGGTGACCGTCATCAGGCTGTCCCCATCGCAAAGATGCTGAGCATCAGTACTTGCGCTCCATCGGTTGGTAGCGGGTCTGGACGACCGGCTTGTAGTCGAGCCGGATCTCCGACCCCTGCTTGTACGCCATGGTGTGGCGCATGAAGTTGACGTCGTCGCGAGTCGGGTAGTCCTCGCGGAAGTGCCCACCGCGGGACTCGTTGCGGGCGTGCGCCGAGACGACGAGCACCTCGGCGAGGTCGAGCAGGAAGCCGAGCTCGACGGCCTCGAGCAGCTCGGTGTTGTAGCGCTGCCCGCGGTCGGCCACCCCGACGTGCAGGTAGCGCTCCTTGAGCGCCGCGATGTCCATCTCGGCCTGCTTCAGCGTGGCCTCGGTGCGGTAGACCGACGCGTTGGCGTCCATCGTCTCCTGCAGCTCGGCGCGGATGGCGGCGGTGTTCTCGGTGCCGCCCCCGTCGCGCAGCCGCTGCAGGAGCGACTCGACGTCGGCAGCCGGGTTGGGCGGCAGCTCGACGTGGTCGTGGCTGTTGGCGTACGCCGCTGCCGACAGCCCGCCACGGCGACCGAAGACGTTGATGTCGAGCAGCGAGTTGGTGCCGAGCCGGTTGGCGCCGTGCACCGACACGCAGGCCACCTCGCCGGCGGCGAACAGGCCAGGCACGACGTCGGTGTTGTTGCGCAGCACCTGCGCATCGACGTTGGTCGGCACTCCACCCATGGCGTAGTGCGCCGTCGGCTGGATCGGGATGGGATCGGTGTAGGGCTCGATGCCGAGGTAGGTGCGGGCGAACTCGGTGATGTCGGGCAGCTTGGCGTCGAGCTGCTCCGGCGGCAGGTGGGTGAGGTCGAGGTAGACGTGGTCGCCGGCCGGGCCGCACCCGCGACCAGCCCGGATCTCGGTGTAGATGGCGCGGGCAACCATGTCGCGCGGCGCGAGGTCCTTGATGGTGGGGGCGTAGCGCTCCATGAAGCGCTCACCGTCCTTGTTGCGCAGGATCCCGCCCTCGCCCCGGGCCCCCTCGGTGAGCAGGATGCCCATCTTCCAGATGCCCGTGGGGTGGAACTGGTAGAACTCCATGTCCTCCAGCGGCAGGCCCTTGCGGTAGATGATCCCCATCCCGTCACCGGTGAGGGTGTGGGCGTTGGACGTCACCTTGAAGACCTTGCCGAAGCCGCCGCTGGCGAACAGCACGGCCTTGGCCTGCACGACGTGCAGGTCGCCGGTCGCGAGCTCGTAGGCCACGACGCCGGCGGTCTTGCCGTCGTTCATCAGCAGGTCGAGCACGTAGAACTCGTTGAAGAAGTCGATCTTCTCCTTCACGCACTGCTGGTAGAGCGTCTGCAGGATCATGTGACCGGTGCGGTCGGCGGCGAAGCACGAGCGGCGTACGGCGGCCTCGCCGTGGTTGCGGGTGTGGCCACCGAACCGGCGCTGGTCGATGCGGCCCTCGGGGGTGCGGTTGAACGGCAGGCCCATCTTCTCGAGGTCCAGGACCGCGTCAATGGCCTCCTTGCACATGACTTCGGCTGCGTCCTGGTCGACGAGGTAGTCGCCACCCTTGACCGTGTCGAAGGTGTGCCACTCCCAGTTGTCCTCCTCGACGTTGGCCAGCGCCGCGCACATGCCGCCCTGCGCCGCACCCGTGTGCGAGCGGGTGGGGTAGAGCTTGGTCAGCACCGCCGTACGGCTGCGCTTGCCGGCCTCGAGGGCGGCGCGCATGCCGGCGCCACCTGCGCCGACGATGACGGTGTCGTACGTGTGGAAGTGGGTCGCCACGACCGGCTCCTAGGTGAGGTTCGGGTCGAACGTGAAGATGACCAGCGTGCCCAGCAGCAGGATGAGGAACGACGAGGTGTAGAGCAGCGCCTTGAGCCAGAAGCGCGTGCTGTCGCGCTCGGCGTAGTCGTTGATGATGACGCGCAGGCCGTTGGTGCCGTGCAGCTGCGCGAGCCACAGCTGGGTGAGGTCCCAGACCTGCCAGAACGGCGAGGCCCAGCGACCGGCGACGAAGGCGAAGTTGACCTTCTGCACTCCGCCGTCCAGCACCGTCATGATCAGCAGGTGGAACAGGATCAGCACGAACAGCAGCAGCCCGGACAGGCGCATGAAGACCCAGGCGTACATCTCGAAGTTGCTGCGCGAGCGGTTCTTCAGCGGCCGGCTGCGTCGATCGCGCGGAGCGTCGATGACGGGGACGTCGAGCGCGTCCACCGGGCTGTCGAGGGCCGTCATGACACGCTCCCGAACATCTCTTCGATGGTGTGCTTGAGGATGAAGTAGGCGCCCGGGCCCATCACCATCACGAACACGGTGAGGATCGCGTAGGTCATCTCGCGCTGGTAGCGCACGCCCTTGGCCCAGAAGTCGATGAGCATGATGCGCACGCCGTTGAGCGCGTGGAACAGCACGGCGCCGACGAGCCCGACCTCCATGAGGTTGACGATCGGCGTCTTGTAGGTCTCGATGACCCGGTTGTAGTCGTCGGGCGAGACGCGCACGAGCGCGGTGTCGAGCACGTGGGCGAAGAGGAAGAAGAAGATCAGGACGCCGGTGACGCGGTGGGCGACCCAGGACCACATGCCCTCGCGCCCCCGGTAGAGCGTCCCTGCGGGAGCCTTCGGCACTGCGCGACCCTCCTGACCGGACGTCGTCGGGCTGGCGCCTGACGAGCCAATGCTAACGACGCGGCCGCGGGGCGGCACGGCGGAGCCGGGTGACCCAGGTCACGGGTCAGGCCTGGAAGGAGGCCAGGATCTGGTCGAGGTCCTTGCGGGCAGCTGCCCAGTCGTCGGTGGTCCGGGTCTGGAAGAAGACCGAGTAGCCGGTGTCACCGACGACGAAGTAGCGGTGCAGCGCGTGCAGGGACGCGCCGCCGTCGCGGTAGGTGAACTCCCAGTCAGCCGCCTCGTAGCCGCGGTAGTCGGCCTTCTCCATCCGCAGCTGCTGGTAGGCCTCATGGGTGCGGGCGAAGGTGGCGGCGCGGGTCTCGCTGTCGGCCAGGGCGTTGGCCTGGCCGGCGCCGGTGTTGATGCGCAGGGTGCGACCTGTCGCCTGGTCCTTCCACTGCGGCGCGCCGCTGAAGGTGCTCTCGGCGTACGACGCAGGAACGCCGGTCTGCCAGCCGGCGCTGCCCGAGATCGTGCGCCAGTCGGCCGGGAGGGGAGCGGCCGTCGTCGAGCTCGGGGCGGCGCTCGCCCCCGGGTCGTTGCCGAGCATGCCGTCGCCCTGCTGGCTGAGGCTGAAGAGCACGCCGGCCACGGCGACGCCGGCGAGGGCGAGGGCGGGCACCAGGGCCTTGCGGCGCGTGCCGGTCGCGCGGTGGTCGCGAACGACCTTCGCGGGCGCGTAGGACGCCGGTCCCGCCTGCTCGTGCGCGACCTCCTCCTGCACGTCCTCGACGCTGAGTGCCGACGTGCGGTCGGCGCCGCGCACCACGTGGGGCACGGCGCGGGTGACCGGGTCGAGCGGGTCGGTCGCGTTGATGACGGCGGTCAAGGCCTGCCGCGCCGCGGCGGCGTCCAGACGTTGCTCCGGGTCGGCCTCGAGCAGCCCGGTCAGCGCTGGCTCCAGCGGCCCCGCCGCGACGAACGGTGCCCGGTCGCCGGTGACCACGGCGGTCATCGTCGGCAGCGGCTCGCCCTTGTCGTACGGCGCAACGCCCTCGACCGCCGTGAACAGTGTCGCCCCCAGTGACCACAGGTCCGAGGCGGGTCCGGGCGGCAGGCCGCGTGCCCGCTCCGGCGCGATGTAGGACGGCGAGCCGAGCAGCAGCCCGGTTGAGGTGATGCTCGAGTCCCCGGTGAACGTGGCGATCCCGAAGTCGGTCAGCACGACCCGGCCGTCGTCGCGGAGCAGGACGTTGCCGGGCTTGACGTCGCGGTGCACGATCCCCTGCGCGTGGGCCGCCTCGAGGGCGCCGAGGACGGCGAGGCCGAGCTGGGCGGTGGCATGCGCGGTCAGGGGTCCGTCAGTGCGGACCACCTCCGACAGGGTGCGCGCCTCGACGAGCTCCATCACGAGGTAGGGGGTGCCGTCCTCCTCGGTGACGTCGTAGACGGTGACGGCACTGGGATGGTCCAGCCGCGCAGCGGCACGCGCCTCGCGCCGGGTGCGTTCGCGCAGAACCTCGCGCTCGTCGTCGCTGACGCCGCGCGGGAAGGTGACCTCCTTGATGGCGACGTCGCGGGCGAGGACGGTGTCGGTCGCCCGCCAGACGGTGCCCATGCCACCGGAGCCGAGCCGCTCCTGGAGCTGGTAGCGACCGGCGATGACCCTCGGGGTCACGGGATTGCCGTCGGCCACCTGTGCATCCTCCCCCACGCGAGCTGCCTGCATCCGTCCGGTCTACCCCTGCCGGCGCCGGGCCACGCCTGGGCGTCCTAGTCTGCGAGCATGGCGAGAGCGTCCGAGTCCGGCTTCGAGATCGCACCCGTCTACGGTCCGGGCGACGTCGCCGACGGGCTGGCCGAGCGACTCGGCGAGCCGGGCGCCTTCCCCTACACGCGCGGCGTCTACCCGTCGATGTACACCGGCCGGCCGTGGACGATGCGTCAGTACGCCGGCTTCGGTACCGCCAAGGAGTCCAACGAGCGCTACCGGCACCTGGTGGCCCAGGGCACCGGTGGGCTGAGCGTCGCCTTCGACCTGCCGACGCAGATGGGCTACGACTCCGACGACCCGGTGGCCTCGGGTGAGGTGGGCAAGGTCGGCGTCGCCATCGACTCGCTCGAGGACATGCGGCTGCTCTTCGACCAGATCCCGCTCGACGAGGTCTCTACCTCGATGACCATCAATGCGCCCGCGGCTGTACTGCTGCTGCTCTACGCGCTCGTCGCCGAGGAGAAGGGGATCTCCGGCGACAAGCTCACCGGCACGATCCAGAACGACGTGCTCAAGGAGTACATCGCCCGCGGCACCTACATCTACCCACCGGCCCAGTCGCTGCGGCTCATCACCGACATCTTCAGCTACTGCAAGGCCGAGCTGCCCAAGTGGAACACCATCTCGATCTCCGGCTACCACATGGCCGAGGCCGGCGCGACGCCCGTGCAGGAGGTCGGCTTCACCCTGGCCGACGGCATCGAGTACGTCCGCGCGGCCATCGCCAGCGGCCAGGACGTCGATGAGTTCGCGCCCCGGCTGGCGTTCTTCTTCGTCAGCCGTACGACGCTGCTCGAGGAGGTCGCGAAGTTCCGCGCGGCCCGGCGCATCTGGGCCCAGGTCATGCGCGACGAGTTCGGCGCCAAGGACCCGAAGTCGATGATGCTGCGCTTCCACACCCAGACGGCCGGTGTGCAACTGACGGCGCAGCAGCCGGAGGTCAACCTCGTGCGGGTCGCCGTCCAGGGCCTCGCCGCGGTGCTCGGCGGCACCCAGTCGCTGCACACCAACTCCTACGACGAGGCGATCGCGCTGCCGACCGTGAAGGCCGCGACGCTCGCCCTGCGGACCCAGCAGGTGCTGGCCTACGAGACCGACATCACCGCGACGGTCGACCCCTTCGCCGGCTCCTACGTCGTCGAGGCGATGACCGACGAGGTCGAGGCCGGTGCGCGCGCCCTGATGGCGACCATCGAGGAGATGGGCGGCGCCGTTGCGGCCATCGAGCAGGGCTTTCAGAAGAGCGAGATCGAACGTTCGGCGTACGACGTGACGAAGGGGATCGACAGCGGGGAGCGGGTCGTCGTCGGCGTCAACCGCTACCAGTCGGCGCAGGAGGACCGCTACGAGCCGCTGCGCGTCGACCCCGCGATTGAGGCCGACCAGCGCGAGCGGCTCCGGGTGCTGCGAGCCGGCCGCGACCAGGCCGCCGTCGACAGCGCGCTGGCCGCGCTGACCGAAGCGGCGCAGGGCTCGGACAACGTGCTCTACCCGATGCGCGAGGCCCTGCGGGCGATGGCGACGGTCGGCGAGGTCAGCAACGCGCTGCGCGCTGTGTGGGGCACCTACCGCCCGCAGGAGTTCTTCTAGGTTCGGTGGGCGATCCGGTGGGCGCGCGGTGTTACTTTCCGCGGCATGGGGGGCGGAGGGAGCGGCGGCGTCATCGGGTTCGTGCGTGAGCCGGTGGTGCGCGGCGTGGCCCTGGCCAGTCTGCTCGCGGTCATCGCGGTGGCCGTTGTGGGTGCCGCCGCGTCGGCCCTGGAGGTGCCGTACGAGACCTTCACCCGTGAGCCCCAGGTGGTGCTCGACGGCGAGGCCTATGTCGGGACGCTGTCCAACCTCGGAGCCTTGGTGTGGAGCCTGTCCGCGGTTTCGGCCGCTTTGGCGGCCTCGGTCCTCATCGGCCGCCAGCGACGGCTGTTCGCCAGCGTCGCGGTGCTCACCGCCGCCATGCTCGCCGACGACCTCTTCCTGTTGCACGACGCGGTCTACCCGCAGATCGGTCTGAGCGAGACCAAGGTGCAGGCGCTCTACTTCCTTGCCATCGCCGTCATCGTGGCCGTGTTCCGGGCCGAGATCGGCGTGATCGCGATCCTCGGCATCGCCGCAGGGATGGGCTTCTGGGCGCTGTCCGCCTTCATGGACCGCTTTCTCAACGAGTCGGCGCTCAACCTCGATCAGCTGGTCGAGGACGGCGCCAAGTTCGTCGGCATCGCGATCTGGTCGGCCGTCTGGATCGTGCTGGCTCATGGCGGGCTCCGCCGAGCGTCCCGCTGAGTTGGCCGGTGGTGAGCACCGCACAGGTCCTGGGGTTCGCTCATCGCGGCGCACGGGCGCACGCGCCGGAGAACACGCTCCAGGCGTTCACGACCGCACTCACCATGGGAGCGCGCGGGATCGAGTCCGACGTCTGGCTCACTGCCGATGGCGTCCCCGCCCTGCACCACGGCGGTTCGCTGCGCCGGCGCGGCCGACGCGTCCCGTTGGCGGAGCTCACCGCCGCCGAGCTGCCCGACGACCTGCCGACCCTGGCCGAGCTGTACGACGCCTGCGGCACCGACCTCGACCTTTCCCTCGACCTCAAGGACGGCAGGTCGGCCGACGCGGTGCTCGCGGTCGCGCGCAGCGTCCGGCACGACCGCTCCCGGTTGTGGCTGTGCGGTCGCGGCAGTGCGCCGCTGCTGTGGCGCCCGCTGGATGCGGACGTGCGCCTGGTCTCCGACACCCGCACGACCCATGTCGCGGACGGCTGGCCGACCTACCTGCGCCAGGTGCGCAGCGGCGGGGGCGACGCCATCAACCTGCGTCGGCGTCGCTGGAGCGGCGCATTGGTGCAGCAGGTCCACGACGCTGGGCTGCTCGCCTTCGGCTGGGACGCGCAGACGTCACGCCGGCTGCGGGTGCTGATCGACCTCGGTTGCGACGCCGTCTACAGCGATCACGTCGACCGGCTGGTGGCCGCGGTCGAGGGGGGCCGGCCGCGCGCTGGGTAGGGTCGGGCAGCCACAGATGCGGCGGCGGCAGGAGCCAGGGTGCACATCCCGTTCGAGTCCTCCTCCCGGTCCAGCCTGGGCATCGAGTGGGAGCTGCAGCTCGTCGACCGCGACACCCGTCAGCTGCGCAGCGGTGCCGTGCAGATCCTCGGGGCGATGTCGCCGGACGGCCAGGAGCACCCCAAGGCCAAGCACGAGCTGCTCCAGTCGACGATCGAGGTCATCACCGGGGTCTGCACCACGGTGGGGGAAGCAACCGCCGACCTCGCCGGCACGGTCGCGCAGGTGCGCGAAGAGGCGGACAAGCTGGGCCTGGGCCTGCTCTGCGCGGGCACCCACCCGATCACCGACTGGGCGACGCAGGAGTTCAGCCCTGGTGCGCGCTACGAGGCGCTGCGCGACAAGATGCAGTGGCTCGCCCGGCAGCTGCAGATCTTCGGGGTGCACGTCCACGTCGGGGTCCGCTCGCCGGACAAGGCGATTCCCATCGTCAACGCGCTCACCGGCTACATCCCGCACTTCCTCGCGCTGTCGGCCTCTTCGCCCTATTGGATCGGCCATGACACCGGTCTCGCCTCGGCGCGCTCCAAGGTCTTCGAAGGTCTGCCGACGGCCGGGCTGCCGTTCCAGCTGTCGGGCTGGTCGGAGTTCGAGGAGTACATGCAGACGCTGATCGAGACGGGCACCATCGACTCGATCAAGGAGGTGTGGTGGGACATCCGGCCGCACCCGACCTACGGCACCGTCGAGCTGCGCATCTGCGACGGCTTGCCCACCCTCGGCGAGGTCGGGATGGTCGCGGCACTCACCCAGTGCCTCGTCGACACCTTCGACCGCGAGCTGGACAAGGGCTACACCCTGCCGATGCCCAAGCGCTGGGTGATGCGCGAGAACAAGTGGCGGGCTGCGCGCTACGGCCTCGACGCCCAGATCATCCACGGTGAGCGCAACGAGGTCCGTCCGTTGCGCGAGGCCCTGGCTGAGCTGGTCCGGGAGCTCCAGCCGGCGGCCGAGCGGCTCGGCTGCACCGACCAGCTGGCGCTGATCGACGACGTCGTCGCGAGCGGTGCGTCCTACCAGCGTCAGCGAGCTGTCGCGGCGGCGAGCGGCGGCGACCTCACGGCAGTGGTGGACAGCCTGCTCACCGAGCTCGAGACCGACGAGCGCAGCTGCCTGCCGATGGTGGAGCCCTCCGGCGCGGCGGGTGCGCCAGGTGCGGTCGCGTGACGAGTGAGGGGGGCGACCTCGCCCTGCGCTGGCTCGCTCAGCACGAGTCCGAGCTCATCGACGTACGCCGGACGCTGCACGCGCAACCGGAGCTCGGCCGTCAGGAGTGGGCGACGACCGCCATCAGGTCGCCGCCGCTGGCCGCCGCCACCGCGCGCTGGCGCTCGTAGGACGCCCCCGCCTCGACGACGGCCTGCACGTGCTGCAGCTCCTCGAGGCAGCCGAGCCGGTCGGCGGTCGGCGTCAGGTCCTCGACCAGCTCGAGCAGCGCCTCGCGCACCGGCACCAGCCGGTTGTCCTCGCCGGTGATGATCTCGGCGTCCATCCCGTGCCGGGCCGCGCGCCACTTGTTCTCGCGCACCACCCACTGCTTGGGCTTGGGCAGCCGGTAGCCCTTGTCGATCTCCCGGTCGAAGCGCTCGACCAGGCACTGCGAGATGGCCGCGACCATGCCGACCTCGCCCAGGGTGGGCAGGCCGTCGCAGATGCGCAGCTCGACCGTGCCGTAGGTCGGGTGCGGCCGGATGTCCCACCAGACCTCCTTGATGGAGGCGATGGTCCTGGTCTGGATGAGGGTGTCCATGTACAGCTCGAACTCGGACCAGTCGTCGAGCATGAACGGCAGCCCCGCCGTCGGCAGCCCCTCGAAGACCTTCGAGCGCGCCGATGCCAGGCCGGTGTCGCTGCCCTTCCAGTACGGCGACGTCGCCGACAGCGCCAGGAAGTGCGGCACGTAGGCGGTCAGGGC
>JANPHZ010000134.1:0-2837 GCA_031424715.1 Frankiaceae bacterium | reverse complement strand
CGCAGCTGGTGACCTCACCGGTGCGAGCCGGGCCTGGGACTTCGGCGACGAGCAGCCCCTCGACGTCGTACGCACCGTCTCCAACGCCGTACGGCGGGCAGGACCGGGGGCGGTGCGCCTGCACGTCGACGACTTCGAGGTCGTCGAGACCGAGCGGCGTACGACGACCGCCGTCGCCCTTCTGGTCGACCTGTCGTTCTCGATGGAGCTGCGGGGCACCTGGGGGGCCGCCAAGCAGACGGCGCTCGCGCTGCACTCGCTCGTGACGACGCAGTTCCCGCAGGACGCGATCGAGGTCATCGGCTTCAGCGACTACGCGCAGGTGCTGCGGCCCGAGCAGCTGGCCGGGCTGGACGCCCAGCGGGTGCAGGGCACCAACCTGCAGCACGCCCTCATGCTCGCCGGGCGGCACCTGGCCAAGCACCCCGACGCCGACCCGGTCGTCCTGGTCATCACCGACGGCGAACCCACCGCTCACCTCACCCGCGACGGCTACGCGCAGTTCGCCTGGCCGCCGCTGCCCGAGACCCTCGAGGCCACGATGGCCGAGGTCGAGCGGATCACCCGGCGCGGCGCGACCATCAACGTCTTCATGCTCGACGACGAGCCCGCACTGGTGCACTTCGTCGAGCGGATCGCTGCCCGCAACGGCGGCCGGGTGTTCTCGCCCGACCCGAGCCGGCTCGGTGCGTATGTCGTCAGCGACTACCTGCGCACCCGGCGCGCCCATCGACACCGTTGATCGCACCGGCCCGGTCGGGCAGGATCAGGGCTGCGCGCGTCGAAGTAGGCTCGCACCCCGCTCCTGACTGCCTTCGAGAGGTACGACGATGACCCAGCCCCAGTTCGGCAAGTTCGGCGGCAAGGCCGGCCTCGTCCTGGCCGGCATCGGCATCATCGCGATCGGCATCGGCTGGAACGGCGCGGCCGGTCAGCTCACCCTGCTGGGTCAGATCCCCTACATCCTCTCGGGCGGCCTCATCGGCCTGGCCCTGGTGATCCTCGGCGCGGCGATGCTCGTGGTGCAGAACGCCCGCGAGGACCGCGCGCGGCTCGAGGCCAAGCTCGACCTGCTCGCCGAGGCGTTCTCGACCGGTGGCGGCGCGAGCGCTCCCCGGCTCGACCAGCACGCCCCGGCCGACGCCTCCGAGCTCGTCGTCGCTGGCACTGCGTCCTACCACGTCCCCGGCTGCCGCCTGGTCGATGGCCGCGACGAGACGACCTACCTCACGCCCGCCGAGGCGCAGGCCAGCGACCTCAAGGCCTGCCGTGTCTGCCAGCCCGAGAGCGCCGCGAAGGCGTCGAGCGGGGTCCGCATCCGCTAGTCCGCCTGACCGGCGGCTGTTCCGCTAACCGGCGGCTGCAGCTTCACCGAGGTAGGTCCGGCGCAGCTCGCCGGACTGCTCGAGCTCGGCGCCGCGACCGTCGAAGGTCAGCGTGCCCTTCTCCATGATCAGCGCCTGGTCGGCGTAGGGCAGCACGCCGACGTTCTGCTCGACGATGATGACCGTCGTACCGTCGTCGTTGATCTTGGACACGACCTGGAACACGGTCTGGGCCAGCTTGGGGGACAGCCCGAGCGAGGCCTCGTCGATCATCAGCAGCCGCGGCTTGCTCATGATGGCCCGCCCGATCGCGAGCATCTGCTGCTCGCCACCGGACAGCGTCCCGGCCATCTGATCCTTGCGCTCTTCGAGCCGCGGGAAGTAGCTGAACACCTGCTCGGCCGTCTCGCCGATGCGGTTGCGGTCCTTGCGACTCCACGCCCCCAACTCGAGGTTCTTGAAGACCGACAGGCCGGGCCAGACCCGGCGCCCCTCGGGGGACAGCGAGACGCCGGCCTTGACGATGCCGGGCGCGTCCTTGCCACTGATCTTCTTGCCGTCGAAGCGCACCTCACCGGCCCAGGTCGGCAGCAGCCCCGCGAGGCAGTTGACCGTCGTGGTCTTGCCCGCGCCGTTGAGCCCGAAGATGACGGCGGTCTCGCCCTCCTCGACGGAGAACGAGATCCCCTGCAGCACCGGAAGCGAGCCGTAGCCGGTACGCAGGCCCTCGACCTCGAGCAGGCTCACGACGACCCCTTCTTCGTACGCCGGGCGGCGGGCTTGTTGGCGGCGGCCGACTCAGCCCGCTGCTCGGCGGCGGTCCGGGCCCGCTTCGCCGGCGGTCGCTTGGCTGGCGTACCGGTCCGCTTTCTCGGGGCCGGGGTGGCCGGAGCGTCCTGCTCGACCTCCTCGAGGTCGCCCTCGTGCACGCTGGCCTCGAGCTCGGCGTCCAGCGCGGCATCCTCCGCCGTCTCCTGGGTGGCTGCCAGCGCTTCGGGGTCCTCGCCGCCGAGGTAGGCCGCGACGACCTCCGGGTGGGTCTGGATGAAGTTGGGCTTGCCCTCGGCCAGCAGGCGCCCGAAGTTGAGCACGTAGACGTGGTCACACACGCGGAGCACGAGCGGGACGTGGTGCTCGATGACCAGGATGGTCAGGCCGAACTCCTTGCGCAGCACGAGCAGTCGCTCGCCGAGCTCGTCGGACTCGTCCGGACCCATGCCCGAGGTGGGCTCGTCGAGCAGCAGCACGTCAGGGTCGGTGGCGAGCGCACACCCGAGCTCGAGAAGCTTGAGCGTGCCGTAGGACTGGCCCCCGACCCGCTTGTCGCGGATGTCGGTGAGCCCCAGCAGCTCCAAGATGGCGTCGGCCTTGGCCGTGAGGTCCTTCTCCGCCCGGATGACCGCACCGGTCCCGACCAGCCCGGAGCCCACGTCGTAACCGGCCTTCGCGTGCTGCGCTGTACGCAGGTTCTCCAAGGCAGTGGCGCTCTTGACCATCCCGACGTTCTGGAAG
>JANPHZ010000133.1:0-3394 GCA_031424715.1 Frankiaceae bacterium | reverse complement strand
GCGGTCGCCGTTGACCGACTGGGCGGCCAGGGCGGGTACGACGAGAAGCGCCAGCCCCAGCACGAAGAGCATCAGCCCGCCGTACAGGATCACGCCCTTGTCGGTCAGCTCGGTCTCGGAGAAGCCGCCGAGGGCGCCGCGGAGCAGCGCGGTGAAGACGAGCAGGATCGCAAACCAGATGCCGAGCAGCAGCCGCCACCGGCCGGCCCTGATCCGCAGCCGGAACTCCTGCCGCGCGACGGTGGCGATGCCCTGGCGGGTCATGTTGGCCCGTTCATGTGGTCAGCTCCAGGTAGGTGGCCTCGAGGGCGCCGCCCAGGGGTTGGCAGGCGACGAGCGGGATGCCGTCGCGGACCAGTCCCGCGATCAGCTCGGCCGCGGCTTCGTCCGAGGGCAGGCGCACGTCGACCCCCGCGATCGTCGGGGCGTCGTGGTCGTAGCCATTGCGGGTCAACGCGAGCACCAGCGCGTCCATGTCCAGGGCCCGCAACCGCCAGGGCCGCATGGCCGTCCCGGCCGGCAGTTGGTCGAGCCGGTGCTCACCGACGGTGGCGCCCTTGTCGACGAAGACCACCCGGTCGGCGAGCTCCTCGAGGTCACCGAGCAGGTGGCTCGACACGATGACGGCCGTCCCGCGCCGGGCCAGCACCCGCAGCAGCTCGCGCAGCTCCACCCGAGCGCGCGGGTCGAGGCCGCTCGCCGGCTCGTCCAGCAGCAGCACCTCGGGGTCGTGCACGATCGCGCGGGCCAAGCCGAGGCGCTGCTTCTGCCCGCGCGACATGGTGTGCACGGGCCGATCGGTGTAGTCGCTCAGGCCCGACTCGGCGAGCAGCTCGCGGGCCCGCTCGCGCGCCCGCGGCCTCGGGAAGCGGTAGGACTCGCCCACGAAGGTGAGGTACTCCCCGGCGGTGAGGTTGTCGTAGAGCCCGAAGACGTCCGGCGACCAGCCCATCCGGGCGCGCACCGCGTCGGCGTCGGCGACCGGGTCGTAGCCGGCGACCCGGACCTCACCGGCGTCGGGCACCAGCAAGGTCGCGAGCACCAGCAGCAGGGTCGTCTTGCCGGCGCCGTTGGGTCCGACCAGGGCAGTGACCTCGCCCGGCGCCGCGGTCAGGTCGATGCCGCGGACGGCCTCGACGCTGCCGAAGCTGCGTCGTACGCCGGTCGCCACCACCCCCTGTCCGGACGAGGGCAGGAGCACCGGAGCGCTTGTCGTCATGGCCGCACCGTAGAGGATCGCCACTAGGCTGGGGGCAACCGACACCGATCGAGAGGGCCGTCGTGGGACTGGTCGTCCAGAAGTACGGCGGGTCGTCGGTGTCCGACGCCGAGCGGATCAAGCGGGTGGCCGAGCGGATCGTCGCCACCCGCAAGGCGGGCAACGATGTCGTCGTCGTCGTCTCCGCCATGGGTGACACGACAGATGACCTCCGCGACTTGGCCCAGCAGGTGTCCCCGATGCCGCCGGCCCGCGAGCTCGACATGCTCTTGACCGCCGGCGAGCGGATCTCGATGGCGCTGCTGGCCATGGCCATTCAGTCGCTGGGTCTGGCCGCGCGGTCCTACACGGGGAGCCAGGCAGGCGTTATCACCGACTCCGCGCACGGCAAGGCCCGCATCATCGACATCACTCCGGGGCGCATTCGGGAAGCCGTTGACAGCGGCGCTGTCGCCATCGTGGCCGGCTTTCAAGGTGTCAGCCAGGACACCAAGGAGATCACCACGCTGGGGCGCGGCGCGTCCGACACCACCGCGGTCGCGCTGGCGGCCGCGCTCGGCGCCGACCTTTGCGAGATCTACAGCGACGTCGACGGGGTCTACAGCGCCGACCCGCGGCTGGTGAAGAACGCTCGGCACCTTGCGACCGTCTCCTACGAGGAGATGCTCGAGCTGGCCGCTTCCGGCGCCAAGATCCTGCACCTGCGCTGCGTGGAGTACGCCCGGCGCTACAACGTGCCCCTCGTCGTACGGTCCTCGTTCTCGAACCACCCCGGCACGTTGATCACGGGAGACAGCACTGTGGAGCAGGCCATCATCAGCGGGGTCGCGCACGACCTGTCCGAGGCCCGGGTGACGGTCGTCGGCGTCCCGGACAAGCCCGGTGAGGCGGCGGCGATCTTCCGCGCGGTCGCCGATGCCGAGGTCAACATCGACATGATCGTGCAGAACGTCTCGGGTGCCACCGACCGCACCGACATCTCGTTCACGCTGCCCAAGAGCGACCTCGCGTCGGCCATGGCGGCGCTATCTCGGCTGCAGGGCTCCGTCGGCTTCGAGCAGCTGCTGTCCGACGAGCACATCGGCAAGGTGTCGCTGGTGGGCGCCGGCATGAAGTCGCACCCCGGCGTGACGGCGACGTTCTTCGAGGCGCTGGCTCGAGGAGGCATCAACGCCGAGGCGATCAGCACGTCCGAGATCCGCATCTCCGTGGTGACCCGCGACACCGACGTGCCTGCCGCGGTCACCGCGATTCACGACGCGTTCGAGCTCGGCAGCGAGGGTGAGGCGACGGTCTACGCCGGCACCGGCCGCTGAGGTCTTTGGGCGTTCGCCCCTGGTCACGCCGCCGCCCGCATAGCGTGGCCGGATGACCGAGCCGGACGCCAAGCCGCGCGCGGTCGAGCTCGCCTTGCAGACGCTTGCCGACGACGCGGTCCTCGCCGCGCCGTACGAGCTGGCCGGCCTGATCGATCGCTGCGCTCGGGGGATGGGCGCCCGCAGCGCAGTGGTGTTCCTGGTCGACATGCAGCAGCAGATGCTGCTGCCCTTCGTCTCCCGCACCGGGCCGGGTGATGGCACCCGGCTGACGGAGCTGTCGGTCGACTCCACCTTGGCGGGACGGGCGTTTCAGACCTTCGAGATGCACACGCAGGACGCCGGCGTCGAGGGCACCCGCGTCTGGCTGCCGCTTCCGCTGGGGACCGACCGGCTGGGTGTGCTGGGCGTGGTCCTGGACGACGAGGCCGATCTGACGGCCGACGACGGGCGCCTGGCCGGGCAGCTCGCTCGCCTCGCGGCCCGCGCGGCCAACCTCATCGCCTCGAAGACGCCGTACGGCGACACCCTGGTCCTGCTGCGGCGCCGGGTCGAGATGGGGCTGGCCGCCGAGATGCAGTTCCTGCTGCTCCCGCCGCTGACCTTCGCCAGCCGGCCGGTGACCGTGGCCGCTGCTCTGGAGCCGTGCTACTTCGTCGCGGGCGACACGATCGACTACGCCGTCGATGCGGGCCGCACCCGGGTCGCGATGTTCGACGGGATGGGTCACGGGCTGCAGAGCGCCCACTGCGCGGTGATGACGGTGGCGTCCTACCGCAACGCCCGCCGCGCGGGACGCACCCTCACGGAGACGATGGAGAGCATCGACACGACGTTGTACGAAGGGCTCGGTGGTGAG
>JANPHZ010000132.1:0-1861 GCA_031424715.1 Frankiaceae bacterium | reverse complement strand
ACCGCTGGCGCGGAAGGGTCCGAGCCACCGCCTGCACCCGGCAGCTCACGTCGAGCTTGCGGTAGGCGTGCTCGAGGTGCTTGGCCACCGTCCGTGGGCTCACGTCCAGCGCATGCCCGATCGCCTGGTTGGTCCGGCCTTCCGCCACGAGCGCCAGAACCTCGCGCTCGCGGGTCGTCAACATCGCCATGGCAGCTCCACGCCTCGGCGTACGCACCTGTGCGTACAGACAGTCCCGCGCACCCAGGCGATCGTCAAGGCAAACCCAGACGAGGAGGACCCATGACCACCATGACCCGCCCGGTGGACGAGGACCGGCTGATGGCCTTTGTCGGCCAGGTGGTCGGCGAATTGGGAGCGGTGGTCAACGCCCCGCTCGTCGTGATCGGCGACCAGCTCGGCCTCTATCGCGCCATGGCAGATGGCACGTCCATGACCCCGGCCGAACTCGCGGCCAAGACCAAGACGAGCGAGCGCTACCTGCGCGAGTGGATGTCGTGCCAGGCCGCCGGCGGCTACCTGTCCTATGACGGCGACGGCCACTTCAGCCTGCCGCCCGAGCAGGCCGTGGCCCTCACCGACGAGACGAGCCCGGCGTGCGTGCTCGGCGGGTTCCAGGCCTTCGCGGCTGCCTCCCGCATCACGCCGCAGCTGGCCGAGGCGTTCCGCACGGGCAAGGGCATCGGCTGGGGCGAGCACGACCCCGGCCTGTTCACCGGCACCGCGCGCTTCTTCCGGCCGGGCTACCTCGCCCACCTCACCGAGGAGTGGATCCCGTCACTGGACGGCGTCGCGGACAAGCTCCGCAGCGGCGGGCGCGTTGCCGATGTCGGCTGCGGCTTCGGGCACTCCACGACGATCCTCGGCCAGGCCTTCCCCCAGGCCGTCATCACGGGCTTCGACGCCCACCAGCCGTCGATCGACGCTGCCAACAAGCTGGTCGCCGACTCCGGCGTCGCCGAGCGGGTCGACTTCGAGGTCGCCACGGCGACCGACTTCCCGGGCAAGGGCTACGACCTGATCGCCTACTTCGACTGCCTGCACGACATGGGCGATCCGCTCTCGGCGCTCAAGCACGCCCGCAAAGCGCTCGCTGACGATGGCACCGTGATGCTCGTCGAGCCCTACGCCGGCGATGACCTCGCCGACAACCTCACCCCCGTCGGTCGGGTCTTCTACGGAGCCTCGACGCTGATCTGCACGCCGGCGTCGCTGTCGGAGGACGTCGGTACGGCGCTGGGGGCCCAGGCCGGTGAGCAGCGGCTGCGCGAACTGGCCGAGCAGGCCGGCTTCAGCCGGTTCCGCCGGGCGAGCGAGACGCCGTTCAACCTCGTCCTGGAGGCACGCCCCTAGGCGCAGAGATCTTCCAGGTGTGGCTTATGTCATAGTTCGCGCCAACGCCCCGCCGGGGGGCGCCACTCCGGAGGCTTCGTTGCGCGTCCCCCTTGCCGTCCTTGCTTCATCCGTGCTCATCGCGGCAGGCATAGCCACCGCCGGCCCCGCTGCTGCCGACGGCCCTGGCGTCGGGACACCGGTGGTCGTGACCGTCGGTGACTCCTACATCTCCGGCGAGGCGGGCCGTTGGGCCGGCAACACCAACAACGGCGAGCAGTACCACGACGCAGGTGGGAGCAACACCTACTGGGACAACGCCGGGCGTACGGCGGAGTCCACGGTGCGCTGCCACCGCAGCGAGAGCTTCGAGGGGGCCATCTCCGCTGGCACGATCAGCACGAACCTGGCCTGTAGTGGCTCGAAGACCTCGACGTTCACCAACAGCGACGGCTACTTCAAGCCAGGCCTCGACTTCTACAACGGCGGCGGATCGCTGATCGGGCAGGCGCTTGCCCTGCAGCAGTAC
>JANPHZ010000131.1:0-1508 GCA_031424715.1 Frankiaceae bacterium | reverse complement strand
CGGACCCGAGCCAGGCCGCGTGGTGGGAGGAGCGCTTCGCGCCCCTGCTGGCTGGCGAACCCCGGTGGATCGACGGCCCCTGGTCCAGCTGACCTCGCCAGTCGTCGGCGTGCGGACTCGCAGCACCAACCGCACCATCTTGTCAGCGAGGGCCTCGACGTCGTCGCCGCGGCGGTGGACCTGACGGACGACCAGGCCGTACGCCGACTGCCCGACGCCCTGGGGCCACTCGGCAGCCCCGACCTCGTCGTCTGCTCGGCCGGCGTGATGAGCGAGCCGATGAGCAAGACGCTGCGCACTGATCGGGGGGAGTGGGACCGGGTTCTGGACGTCAACCTGCACGGCGTGGTCTCGGTGCTGCGTGCCTTCGGGCCGGCGATGACCGCGCGCCGGTCCGGCCGGGTGGTCGTCCTGTCGGCCTGCCTCGGCCGGATGAGCGGGCCCGGCAACGCGGGAGGCCTTGCGCCGTACCGCGTGTCCAAGGCGGCGGTCAACGCCGTGGTGCGCAACCTGGCGCACGAGACCGGCCTGGGTCACCGAGGGGTCAGCGTCGACGCGGTCTGCCCTGGGCACTGCCGTACCGACATGGGCGGACCGGATGCGCCGCGCAGCCCCGAGGAGGGCGCGGACACCGTGCTGTGGCTGTGCGGCCGCGAGGAGTTGACGCCGACCGGCCTGCTGTGGGAGGACCGCACCGTCGTCCCCTGGTGACACCTCAACGGGACGCTGAGGACGAGACGTTGAGGCGGAACTCGACCGCGTTCCGCGCCAGAGAGTCGTCAGTAGTGGTAGCGCACCTGCAGCACCACGAGGTCGTCGCCGTCCACCAGGTAGACCAGCCGGTGCTCCTCCGTGATGCGTCGTGACCACGCCCCCGCCAGCGCGTGGCGGAGCTGCTCTGGCTTACCGATGCCGTCGAACGGGTCCCTCAGGCACCCCTCGAGCAGTCGGTTCACCCGACGCAGGACCTGCCTGTCCGCGTTCTGCCAGTGCAGGTAGTCCTCCCACCCGTGCGGGGTGAAGACCAGCCTCACAGCAGGCCGCGCTCCGTGCGCTCACCCCGGTGCGCCTGGTCCATGCTCGCCAGAAGGCGGCGGGCGTTCGCAGGGGCGCGCAGCAGGTGCGCCGTCTCGACGAGCGCGTTGTACTCGTCCTGACCGATGAGCACCGCATTGCCCTTCTTCGACGTGATCTCGACAGGGGCCCGGTCGTCGTTGACCTGCTCGAGCAGGGGGAACAGGTTCTTGCGCGCCTCGCTCGCGGTGATCGCCATGCACTCAGAGTAGTACCAGAAGCGGTACTAGTCGATGCGCTTGGGCTAGACGTTGAAGCGGAACTCGACGACGTCGCCGTCCTGCATGACGTAATCCTTGCCCTCGATCCGGGCCTTGCCCGCGGACCGGGCAGCGACGATCGAACCCGCCTCGACGAGGTCGTCGAAGCCGATCACCTCGGCCTTGATGAAGCCCTTCTGGAAGTCGGTGTGGATGACGCCCGCCGCTTCCGGT
>JANPHZ010000130.1:0-7136 GCA_031424715.1 Frankiaceae bacterium | reverse complement strand
GCGCTCTCCCCTGAGGGCAAGGCGCTGCTCGACGTGCGGCGGGTGGCGCCGGAGTACGTCGAGGTGCCAGCCCCCCGGCGGCGTCGGCCGCTGGCCCCGGGCGCCGTCCTGGCAGCGGCCAGGTGGGGCACGCGGCCCGGGGCGGTCGTGTCGGGGCTGATGCCTGCCGGCCGTACGACGACCGAGGGGATCCGCCGCAGCATCGGTCCGCTGCACGGCAGCGACTGGCCAGCAGCCCTGCGCGTCTGCGCCATCCGGGCCCGGGACGCCCGCCGGGTCGTCTTCGGTACCGAGGGCGCACCGCCCACCGACGTCGGTACGGCGGTGGCGGCGTCCTGCGCGATCCCCGGTTACTTCACGCCGGTGCACATCGACGGAAAGGCCTACGTCGACGGTGGTGGGCACTCCCCGACCAACGCCGATGTCGTGCTGCGCGACCGGCCCGACGTCGTGGTCATCTCCTCCCCGATGTCTTTCGCGCCCGGACGCGGGACCCGCACCCCGGATGCCCTGATCCGACTGGCCGTACGCCGCTATCTCGCTCGGGAGGTGCGCCTGCTCCGGAAGGCGGGCGCCGTCGTCCTCGTCTTCCAGCCGTCCGCCGGGGATCTCGCTGCTATGGGGCTCAACCCGATGAAGCTGCTGCGCGGCCAGGACGTGGTCGACAGCGCCGCCGCCACCGTGCGGGCCCGCCTCGCGGCCCGGCCGGACCTGCGCGAGCAGCTGGCCCGCGCATGACGGGAGTCCTGCGCGTCGCCAACTGCTCCGGCTTCTACGGCGACCGCGCCGCCGCCCTGCGCGAGGTAGTCACCGGCGGCCCGGTGGACGTCGTCACCGGTGACTACCTCGCCGAACTCACCATGCTCATCCTCTACCGCTCCCGGCTGAAGGACCCGACGCGCGGCTACGCGACGACCTTCCTGCGCCAGCTCGAACCCGTGCTTGGCGAGATCGCCGACCGCGGCATCAAGGTCGTCGTCAACGCGGGAGGGCTCGCCCCCGCAGCGTGCGCCGACGCCGTACGCGCCCTTGCCGACCGGCTCGGCATCACCCTTGCCGTCGCGCACGTCGAGGGCGATGACCTGCTCGACCAGGTGGGCACCCTCGCCCTGGACAACCTCGACACCGGCGCGCCACTCGGCGAGCGGAACCCCTTGACGGCCAACGCCTACCTCGGGGCTTGGGGCATCGCCTCCGCGCTGCAGGCAGGCGCCCAGGTGGTCGTGACGGGCCGGGTCACCGACGCCTCCCTGGTGGTCGGGCCTGCTGCCGCGCACTTCGGCTGGGCCCGCGACGACTGGGACCGCCTCGCCGGCGCCGTGGTCGCCGGCCACATCCTCGAGTGCGGCACGCAGACGACCGGTGGCAACTACTGCTTCGTCACCGACGAGGTCGCGCAGCCGCTGCACCCCGGGTTCCCCCTTGCCGAGCTGGCCGACGACGGCTCGTCCGTCATCACCAAGCACGAGGGCACCGGTGGCGCGGTGACCGTCGGCACGGTGACCGCCCAGCTGCTCTACGAGATCGGTGGACCTCGCTACCTCGGCCCCGACGTCGTCACCCGCTTCGACACCATCGCCGTGACGCAGGAGGGCCCGGACCGCGTGCGCGTCTCCGGGGTGTGCGGCGAACCGCCGACGGGTCAGGTCAAGGTCTGCCTCAACCTGCTCGGCGGCTTCCGCAACCGGATGGAGTTCGTGCTCACCGGTCTCGACGTCGAGGGCAAGGCCGAACTCGCCCTGGCCGGGCTGCGCGATGCCTACCCGCACCCCTTCACCCACCGGCTCGTACGCCGGGACCAGCCGGACGCACCCACCAACGAGCAGGCCAGCGCCCTGCTCCGGGTCGACGTCCGCGGCGACGACCCCAAGGCAGTCGGGCGGGCGTTCTCCGGCGCGGCCGTCGAGCTGGCGCTGGCCAGCTATCCCGGCTTCACCCTGACGACCCAGCCCGGCGACGCGACGCCGTACGGCATCTACTGGCCCGCCCTGGTCGACGCGAGCGAGGTCGAGCACGTCGTCGTGCACCACAACGGCCGCCGCGAGGTGATCGCCCACACCCCTGCCGCGTTCCCGATCACCGCCGACGCGCACGCTCGGACCGGAGCGCCCCCTGGCAGTGATCACGATGGCAGTGCACGGGCAGCAGGTCACGGCGGCGCGACCCGACGCGTACCGCTGGGCACCGTCATCGGGGCGCGCTCCGGCGACAAGGGCGGCAATGCCAACGTCGGCTTTTGGGCCCGCACCGACGAGGCTGCCGCGTGGCTGCTGGGCTGGCTGACCGAGGAGCGCTTCCGCGCCCTGCTGCCCGAAGCGGACGGCCTGCCGATTGACGTGCATCCGCTGCCCAACCTGCGTGCGGTCAACGTCGTCGTGCACGGCCTGCTCGGCGAGGGCGTCGCGTCCTCGACCCGGTTCGACCCGCAGGCCAAGGGGCTGGGTGAGTACCTCCGCTCGCGGCTGGTCGACCTCCCGCCATCCCTGCAGTGATCTACGACGTCCTCGTCGTCGGCGCGGGCCCGGCGGGAGCCGCAGCTGCGCGGGCTGCCGCACTGACCGGAGCGAGCACCCTGCTCGTCGAGCGCGAGCCGATCCCCCGCTACAAGCGCTGCGGCGGAGGGCTGATCGGGGCGTCCCAGCAGGCGGTCCGCGAGGCCGGCATCGACCTCGTCGGCCTGGTCCGCGACGACGTCGGGAGGGTGAGCTTCACCCACGACGGTCGGCGGCCCTTCCAGCGGAAGGCCAGGCCCTTCCTGCCCATGGTCCTGCGCTCGGAGCTCGATGCCGCACTCACCGAGCTGGCTGTGGCGGCGGGAGCGCAGCTGCGCACCGGCATCGTCGTGCAGGGCTATGCCGAAGAGGCCGGCGTCGTCACCGTGACGACGCGCAGCGGGCAGCTGCAGGCCCGGTCCGTCGTCGCCGCGGACGGGTCGGGCAGCCGCGCGGCGGCCTACGTCGGCGTGCGCTGCGAGCAGGTCGACCTCGGCATGGAGGCCGAGCTGCCGGCGCCGGATGACCGCTGGCAGGGCCACGTCCTGCTCGACTGGGGACCGGTGCCCGGCTCCTACGGCTGGGTCTTCCCCAAGGGTGACAGCCTCACGGTCGGCGTCATCGGCAACCGCGCGCAGGGCGATCAGGTCCGCGGCTACTACCGCGACTTCTTGCGCCGGCTCGACCTCGACCCGAAGACGGCCACCCACGACGGCGGCCACCTCACCCGGGTCCGCGCGCCCGGCTCGCCGCTGCGCCGAGGGCGGGTCCTGGTCGCCGGAGATGCTGCCGGGCTGCTCGAGCCGTGGACGCGCGAGGGCATCTCCTTCGCCTTGCGCTCCGGTGCTCTCGCCGGCCACGCCGCGGCGCTAGATCCTTCGTCGTACGACGGGGCGGTGCGGTCCGACCTCGGCGCCGACATGGCTGCGGGGCGCCGCGCCCTCGCGGTCTTCACCCAGCACCCGCGCGTCGTGCACGAGGTCTTCCGCTACCTGCCCGGGATGTGGGAGCTCTTCGTGCGACTGGTCAGCGGTGAGACGTCGATGGCGCAGCAGCTCGACCGGCGCCGCATCAGAGCCCTCGTGCGCACGCTCGGCGGGTGATCGGGCGCGCGTAGGGTCGAGGCGTGACCTACGCCCAGTCGGTCGAGGACCTGCGCCGGCAGTACGCCGCACTCCCGCAGGCCGCACCGGTCCGGCTCGGGAAGAAGACGTCCAACCTCTTCCGCAGCCGCACCGACACCGGTGCCCCGCGACTGGACGTGTCCTCCTTCACCGGCGTGCTGTCGATCGATGTACAGGCGCGGACTGCCGACGTGCTGGGCATGACGACGTACGAAGACCTCGTCGACGCGACGTTGCCCCACGGCCTGATGCCGCTGGTTGTCCCGCAGCTCAAGACGATCACCCTGGGCGGCGCCGTCACCGGGCTCGGCATCGAGTCGTCGAGCTTTCGCAGCGGCATGCCGCACGAGTCGGTGCTGGAGATGGACGTCCTCACCGGTGACGGGCGGGTCGTGACCTGCTCCCCGACGCAGAACGCCGATCTGTTCACCGGGATGCCCAACAGCTACGGAACCCTTGGCTACGCCCTGCGGCTCCGGATCGAGCTCGAGCCGACCCACCGCTTCGTGGCGCTGCGGCACGTGCGGTGCGGCAGCGCAGCCGAGGCCGTCGCGGCGCTGCGATCGGCCTGCGAGCAAGCCGATTTCGTCGACGGCACGTGGTTCTCGGCCTCGGAGATCTACGTGACCGAGGGCCGCTGGTCCGACCAGGCGCAGGACGTCAGCGACTACACCGGCCGGCAGATCTACTACCGCTCGATCCAGCAGCGCGAGCAGGACACCCTGACCGTGCGCGACTACCTCTGGCGCTGGGACACCGACTGGTTCTGGTGCTCGCGCGCGTTCGGCGTGCAGAATCCCAGCATCCGCCGGTGGATCCCCCGCCGCTACTTGCGCAGCGACGTCTACTGGAAGCTGGTCGCGTTCGAGCGGCAGCACCGCTGGAAGACCCGCTGGGATCGGCGTCGCGGGCGACCCGAGCGCGAGGAGGTCGTGCAGGACGTCGAGGTCGCGATCGAACGGCTGCCCGAGTTCCTCGAGGCCTTCCACCGCGAGGTGCCGATCGAGCCGCTGTGGCTGTGCCCGCTGCGACCCCGCACGCAGGGCTGGGAGCTCTACCGGCTCGACCCCGCGACCCTCTACGTCAACATCGGCTTCTGGTCCTCGGTGCCCCTGCGCCCCGGCCAGCTACCGGACGCGCACAACCGCTTCGTCGAGCAGCTCGTCGACGACCTGGGTGGCCGCAAGTCGCTCTACTCCACCGCCTTTTACGCAAAGGAGCACTTCTGGCGGCTGTACAACGGCCCCGTCTACGAGATCCTCAAGAAGTCCTACGACCCGGACGGCAGGCTGCTCGACCTCTACGACAAGTGTGTGAGGGGACGATGACCACCCGGACCTCCGTGGCAGCGGCGCTCGCCCAGGTACTCGCCTCGCCCGTCCGCATTGAGGCGTACGACGGGTCGACGGCCGGCCCGGCGGACTCCCGGGTGACGCTGGTGATCCGCAGCAGCAAGGCCCTGTCACACCTGGTGAGCGCTCCGGGCGAGCTCGGTCTTGCCCGTGCCTACGTGTCGGGTGAGCTCGACGTCACCGGCGCCGACCACTACACGCTCCTGACCCAGCTGGCCCGGCAGAAGATGGCCGCGCTCTCCTGGACGCAGCGGGTCTCCGTCCTGCGTTCCCTGGGGCCGGACGTGATCCAGTGGGTGGAGCCGCCGCCGCAGGAGGTCGGCGCCAAGCGCTACCTGTCCGGGCTCCGCGCACACAGCCGAGGACGCGACGCCACCGCCATCTCGCACCACTACGACGTGAGCAACCGCTTCTACTCCTGGGTGCTCGGTCCTTCGATGGCCTACACCTGCGCCGTCTTCCCGACGCCGGAGTCGACCCTCGAGCAGGCGCAGGCGGCGAAGTTCGACCTGGTCTGCCGCAAGCTGGGCCTACGCCCCGGGATGCGGCTGCTCGACGTCGGCTGCGGCTGGGGCGGGATGGCGCGGCACGCGGCACGCGAGTACGGCGTCGACGTCGTTGCCGTGACGCTGTCGCGCCAGCAGGCCGAGTGGGGGCAGAAGGCGGTCGCCGAAGAAGGCTTGACCGGACAGGTGCACATCCGGCACCAGGACTACCGCGATGTGCCCGAGACGGGGTTCGACGCCATCAGCTCGATCGGGCTGACCGAGCACATCGGGATCGCGCAGATCCCGTCGTACGCCCATCGCCTGGCCAGCAAGCTGGCGCCGCAGGGGCGCCTGCTCAACCACTGCATCACCCGGCCGGACGACCACTCTCCCGCGATCGCCAAGCGCGGCTTCATCACCCGCTACGTCTTCCCGGACGGCGAGCTGCCCGGGGTCGGTCGGCTGGCGCGAGAGTTCCAGCGGGCCGGGCTCGAGCTGCAGCACGAGGAGAACCTCCGGCTGCACTACGCCGCGACCCTGCAGGCCTGGTGCACCAACCTGGACACTCACTGGGACGAGGCGCTCGCCGAGGTCGGGCAGGCCACCGCCCGGGTCTGGGCGCTCTACCTCGCCGGGTCCCGGATCGCCTTTGAGCGCAACCAGATCCAGCTGCACCAGCTGCTCTTGACCCGCACCGTGGAGGGCCGCTCGGGGATGCCGTGGCGTCCCGACTGGGCCAGCTGACGCCTGGTTGATCTTCGGGGCCCCTTCGGGCCTAAGGTCGCCGGATGAGCGAGAGCTATCTGCGCACGCCCCACCTCGTCGGCGACACGATCGTCTTCGTCGCCGATGACGACGTCTGGACGGTCGACGCCGCAGGAGGCGCGGCGACCCGGCTCACTGCGGACGGGATGCCTGCCTCGCGACCGCGGCTCTCGCCGGACGGTGCGAGCGTGGCGTGGGCCAGCCGCCGGGACGGCACGCCCGAGGTCTACGTCGTGGACGTCGCCGGCGGCGCGCCCCGGCGGCTCAGCTGGTGGGGATCCCCGCACACCCGCGTCCTGGGCTGGGACGGCGACGGCCGGGTGGTGGCGAGCACACCGGCCGGTGAGCCCTTCCGGGCCCGCTGCTGGGCCTACGCGCTCCCCGCCGACGGCGAACCGGCCGAACGACTGCCCTACGGACCGATCGGCGGCCTGGCCCGGGCGCAGTCGGGTGCCGTCGTCGTGCAGTCGGTGGTCCTGCGCGAGCCGGCAACCTGGAAGCGCTATCGGGGCGGTACGGCGGCCAAGCTCTGGATCGACCCGACCGGGTCTGGTGACTTCACCCGCCTGCTCGCCGACCTGGACGGCCAGCTCGCCGACCCGGTCTGGCTCGGCGACCGCCTCGTCTTCGTCAGCGACCACGAGGGCCACGGCAACGTCTACTCAGTGCTCGCCGACGGGTCGGACCTGCGCCGGCACAGCGACCACACCGGCGCCTACGCGCGCGACCTCGCAGCCGACCTGTCCGGCGCCTCGACTCGAGCGGTCTACGCGCGATCCGGCCAGGTGTGGCTGCTCGATGACCTCGGCCCCACCGGGAAGCCGACGCTCGTGCGGATCGAGCTGCGAGGGGCGCGCCGCGCCCGCCAGGCGACCCCGATCGCCCCCGTCGCCGCGTCGCTCGAGCTGGCCCCCG
>JANPHZ010000129.1:0-11985 GCA_031424715.1 Frankiaceae bacterium | reverse complement strand
CGTAGACGGCCCGCGCGTCGGGGCTGCGCCAGTCGTAGGGCTTGAGCTCCTGCACCGCGCGGGCGGTGTCGCGCGGCAGGGCGTCGAGCTCGAGCTCGGCCATCCGTGCCGCGTCGGACGGGTCGGGGAACAGCGCCGTCTTCTCCAGCTCCAGGGCCTCCTCGAGCAGGGCGCGCACCTCGTCGAGGGTGCCGTCGAGCCTGCCGCGCTGGCGGGCCTCGCGCTGGCGCTTGGCGACCTTTCGGCGCAGGTCGTCGAGGCCGCGCAGGCCGTCGCTGCCCCTGCGCATCAGCTCGCGCAGCGCCTGCCGGGGTGAGGCGCCCGCGAGCACCTTGTCCCCGATCTCGTCCAGCGCCGACGCGACGTCGTACGGCGGCTCGAGGGGGTCGCGACCCCCGGACCACGTGCCGTAGCGGTAGGCCCCGCCCAACGGGCTCACCGGCGCCCGGCCTGCGCGTTGAGGTAGCGGCTGAGCGCCTGCACGGCGTAAGCCAGCGCGAGCACGATCAGCGCGGCGCCGAACGGCAGCCAGGTGCCGGTCAGCAGCCGGGTCGGCACGAGCACGAGGGCGATGACGAGCACGGCCTGGACGAGGTTGGCCGAGAAGGCCTGGCGCCGTCCGCGCAGGGCGTAGTCGTAGAGGAACGGCAGGCGAGACAGCCGGGCCTGCTGGCTGCGCGCGGCCTTGCGCGCCTGCTTGCCGTAGGGCTCGTCACTCATCGCGGTCGCCCCTGCCGTCCAGAAACGCTTGATAGGCAAGGCGTCGGCGTAGCGCCGAGGCCGCGCGGACGGGTCGCATCAGCGGCCGGATGACGAGAAGGTAGAGCGGCACCATGGCCACCAGCAACCACACGTCACCGACGCCGGCGGACGCGACGAGGTAGGCAATGATGAAGAACAGCAGGAAGCTGACGACCCCGGTCAGCAGCACCCGCCGGCGCAACGCCTGCGGATCGGGGGCGATCGGTTCGGGCTCCATCAGCCGCCGTAAACCGCGCGGCCGGGGACGCTGTCCTTGGCCAGCCGCCGGTTGAGGTGCAGGCCCTCCAGAGCGAGCTCGAGGGCGGCGGCGGCCAGGCCCGGCGACTCCTGCTCGATGCCGAGCTTGCCCAGGATCTGTGCCAGCCCGGGGACCGGCCCGAGCCGCTCCAGCAGGTCCTTTGCGGGGACCAGGTCGCCGGTCTCGACCGTCGCGGCGTCCTCGAACCGACCCTGCAGGCCGGTGAGGTCCACGCCCGCGAGCAGGTGGCGGAAGGTGTCGGCCGTGGCCTTGCGCAGCAGGTGGGCGAGCACCTCGAGCTCGCGCCCCTCCTCTGCCGCCTCGAACTCGACCTTGCCCCGTGAGGCGGGTACGACGGAGGGCAGGTCGCACACGCGGGCGACGGCCTGCGGCTCGCCGGTCACCGCCGCACGGCGTACGGCGGAGGCGGCGACGGTCTCGGCGGCGGCCACGGCGAAGCGGGCGCTGACCCCGGACCGCTGGTCGACCTGCGGCGACTCCCGCACGAGCCGGGTGTAGCGAGCGATGATCTCCAGCAGGTGGGCCGGGACGACCGGTTCGGCCTGCGCCGAACCGGGCCAGGTGAGCAGCGCCTCCTGCTCGATCAGCGACACCTCGTCCTCGAGCCGCAGGGGGTAGTGGGTGCGCACCTCGGCACCGAAGCGGTCCTTGAGCGGCGTGATGATGCGGCCGCGGTTGGTGTAGTCCTCGGGGTTGGCGCTCGCCACCAGCAGCAGGTCCAGCGGCAGCCGCAGCCGGTAGCCACGCACCTGGATGTCGCGCTCCTCCAGGACGTTGAGCAGGGCGACCTGGATGCGCTCGGCCAGGTCGGGGAGCTCGTTGATGCTGAAGATTCCGCGGTTGGTGCGCGGCACGAGGCCGTAGTGGACGGTCTCGGGATCGCCGAGGGTGCGGCCTTCCGCGACCTTGATCGGGTCGACGTCGCCGATGAGGTCACCGACGGAGGTGTCGGGGGTGGCGAGCTTCTCGCCGTAGCGGTCGCTGCGGTGCTGCCAGGTGACCGGCGCCCGGTCGCCGTCGCTGTCGAGCAGGCGGGTGCAGCGCACGCAGACCGGCGCGTAGGGGTGGTCGTTGATCTCGCAGCCCGCGACGACGGGTGTCCACTCGTCGAGGAGCCCGACCAGGGTGCGGATCAGCCGGGTCTTGCCCTGGCCGCGCTCGCCGAGCAGGACCAGGTCGTGGCCGGCCAGCAGGGCCCGCTCGATCTCGGGCAGCACGGTGTGGTCGAAGCCGAGGATGCCGGGGAACGCTCGCTCCCCGCTGGCCAGCCGGGCCAGCAGGTTGTCGCGGATCTCGGCCTTGACGCTGCGCTGCACATGGCCGCTCGCGCGCAACTCGCCGACGGTCGTGATCGTGGGGGCGCTCGTCACCCGGGTGACGCTACGTCCGGACCGGTCGTCGCGCACCTCTGCCTGCGGTCCGCGGCCGCTGTCAGGGACAGAGCGCGCTGGCGAGGACCTGCTGCCAGGGGATGTCAGGCCCGTCGTTGCCGGTGAGATCGGGGTAGTCGCGCAGCCGGAGCTCGATCACCTCACGCCGGTAGCCGCTCGACAGGTCGAGGCGGACCGGGTGGACGTCGCTGTCGATCGCGGCGCAGTCGGTGGCGGCGAAGGAGGCGATGAGGGTCGCGCCCCCACGCAGAGTGAACTGCGGCAGCGCCGCCGGGCCGTCGCCGACGCGGCGCGACCCGACCGACTCGCCCGAGACGGCGAGGTCGGTCAGCCGGAGCCCGGGGGCCTGCAGGTCGATCGCGCGCACCTTCACCGACGGTCCCCGGTGGCGCAGCTGGAAGGTGACCAGCGAGGGCGCGTCCAGGGTTCCGACGACATAGCCCCCTTCGGCGACGGTGATCTCTACAGCGGCCGGCAGTGAGCGGTCGCGGGTCAGGGCGTAGGTCTGCCCCGCCACCACGACCAGCAGGACGGCGGCGAGCGCGCGCGGCACCCGACCGACCTCGTGCCAGCGCAGGGGTGAGCGTTCGCTGCCGCTGGTCAGGACCTCCATGACGTGGTGTTCGTCGTACGACGCCGTCGGGATGGTTGCGGCCGCTCGGGGCGTCGGGATGGAAGGCTGCCGGCATGGCCCTCGTGCAGCTGGCGGACGTCGAGGCGGCTCGCGTGCTGCTGCGCGGGGTCGCGGTGACGACGCCGCTCGAGGGCTCCCGGCCGCTGTCCAGGGCCGTCGGCGGACCGGTCTTCCTCAAGTGCGAGAACCTGCAGCGCACCGGTTCGTTCAAGGTGCGCGGCGCCTACGTGCGGATCGCCCGGCTGACCGACGCCGAGCGGGCCCGCGGCGTCGTCGCGGCCTCGGCCGGCAACCACGCGCAGGGCGTGGCGCTCGCCGCCCGGTTGCTGGGCTGCTCGGCGACCGTCTTCATGCCCGAGGCCGCGCCGCTGCCCAAGGTCGCGGCAACCAAGGCCTACGGCGCGAACGTGCGCCTCGGCGGGGCGACCGTCGACGAGGCGCTGCTCGCGGCGGCCGCTTGGTCGGCGCAGACCGGCGCGGTGCTGATCCACCCCTTCGACCACGCCGACGTCATCGCTGGCCAGGGGACGGTGGGACTGGAGATCCTCGAGCAGTGCCCGGACGTGCAGACCATCGTGGTGTGCACCGGCGGCGGAGGCCTGGTCTCCGGAATCGCGGCCGCGGTCAAGGCGGTCCGACCCGAGGTGCAGGTCGTGGCGGCGCAGGCCTCGGGCGCGGCGGCCTATCCCGCCTCGCTGGCGGCCGGCCACCCGGTGGCGCTCGCAGGCATGACCACCATCGCCGACGGGATCGCCGTGGGCTGCCCGGGCGAGGTGACCTTCGCGCACGTGCGCGCGCTCGTCGACCGGGTCGTGGTCGTCGACGAGGACGCCCTGTCCCGAGCGCTGCTGCTCTGCCTGGAGCGGGCCAAGCTGGTCGTCGAACCGGCCGGTGCGGCGGCGGTCGCTGCCGTGGCAGAGGACCCCACGTCGTTCGCGTCGCCCGTGGTCGCCGTCGTCTCCGGAGGCAACATCGACCCGCTGCTGCTGTCCAAGGTGATCCGGCACGGCATGGCCGCGGCGGGTCGCTACCTGTCGCTCAGCGTGCTCATCCCCGACCGTCCGGGCGAGCTGGCGCGCCTGCTCGCCGCGCTCGCCACCGGTGGCGCCAACGTGCTCGAGGTCGAGCACCAGCGGACCGCCAGCACCCTGCACCTGGACGAGGTCGAGGTGCTGCTGCAGCTCGAGACGCGCGGCACCGAGCACAGCGAGGACGTGCTGGCGCGCCTGCGCAGTGCGTCGTACGTCGTCCGCCCCAGCTGACCCGCGCGCGGCTCAGCCGGTGTAGGGCTCGGCGGAGACGAGCTCGACCTGCATGTCCTTGCCGTTGGGCAACGCGTAGGTGACGGTCTCGCCGACCTTGGCCCCGGTCAGGGCGACCCCGAGCGGCGACTGCGCGGAGTAGACCTCGAGGTCGTCGTCGGCGGTCTTGGCCTCGCGCGAGCCGATGAGGAAGCGCTCGGTGTCGGTGTCGCCGGCAAACCGCACCTCCACGACCATGCCGGGGCCGGCCTCACCGGAGGCGGTCGGGGCGTCCCCGACGGTCGCGTCGCGCAGCAGCTGGGTGAGCTGGCGGATGCGGGCCTCGAGCTTGCCCTGCTCCTCGCGCGCGGCGTGGTAGCCGCCGTTCTCCTTGAGGTCACCCTCCTCGCGCGCGGCCTCGATCTTGGCCACGATCTCGGCGCGCAGGGGGCCGGAGGCGTTGTCCAGCTCGGCCTTGAGCCGGTCGTAGGCCTCCTGTGTCAGCCAGGTCTGGCCCTGCGTCGTCACGGTCGCGTCTCCATCCGAGCATGCTAGGTGGCTCCCGCGATCGGCTCAGGTCCTTCGGCAGCCGCTGACCTCTCCGGTGACCGCGCGCGAGGTGGTCGTGAGTAGATAGCTGACCTCGCGCCCCGGGCCCACCTCGATCACGGCCACGCCGGCCTCCGCGCCGTCGGCGTTGCGCGCCCGCACCCGGCACAGCCCCGTCTTGGTGCCGCCGGTGTTGACCGTGAAGCTGACGCGTACGGCGGTGTCCGACACCACCTCGTAGGCCCCCACCTGATAGGTCAGCTGCGACCCGGTACGCCGCTCGTATAGCCCGAAGAGCAGCGCGACGAGCGCCAACGCCAACAGTGCAGCACCGAGGAAGCTCACGGCCCGTGCGGCGGTGCTCGGCTCGTCGTACCGGCCAGGTGGTCGGCGGCGGACCTCAGCGGCAGGCATGGGACTCCTTCGGCACGGCTCGGTGTTGGTGTCGCAGTGGTGATGCAGGAGAATCGTCGCTGATGACCGACCAGGAGGCACGACCGGTGGACCAAGAACAACTGCGGCTCATGTGCGTGCACGCCCATCCCGACGACGAGTCGAGCAAGGGCGCGGCGACGATGGCCCGCTATGTACGCGAGGGAGTTGACGTCCTCGTGGTGACCCTGACCGACGGCTCGCGCGGTTCGGTGCTCAACCCGGCGATGGACCGTCCCGAGGTCGTCGAGAACATCACGGCGGTCCGGGCGCTGGAGATGGACCGGGCCCGCGAGATCCTCGGCGTGCGCCAGCTCTTCATGGGCTGGATTGACTCCGGCCTGCCCGAGGGCGACCCGCTGCCGCCGCTGCCCGAGGGCTGCTTCGCCGCGGGAGACCTCGATGAGCAGACCCGTGACCTGGTCGCGGTCGTGCGCCGCGAGCGGCCGCACGTGATGACGACGTACGACGAGAACGGCGGCTACCCGCACCCCGACCACATCCGCTGCCACGAGGTGGCCCTCGCCGCGTTCGAGGCCGCTGGCGACCCGGAGCGGTTCCCCGACGCGGGCGAGCCCTGGCAGCCGCTGAAGCTGTACTACAACCTCACCTTCCACAAGAGCCGGCTGGAGAAGCTGCACAACGCGATGCTCGCGGCCAAGGTCGACTCGCCCTACGGCGAGTGGCTCACCAACTGGGAGGACAAGCCCGGTGACGCCGAGCGGCTGACTACGTCGGTGCCGTGCGCGGAGTTCTTCCCACTGCGCGACGCCGCGCTGATCGCGCACGCCACGCAGGTCGACCCAACCGGGCGGTGGTTCGCCTGCCCCCTCGACCTGCAGCAGGAGACCTGGCCCTACGAGGACTTCCAGCTCGCCCGGTCGCTGGTCGACTCGACCCTGCCCGAGGACGACCTGTTTGCCGGCGTACGTGAGCGGGTGGCGTCGTGATTGCCGCCACGGTGGTCGCGTCCGGACACGGCGCCTCGGCCGGTCCGCTCGGGTTGCTGGTCATCCTGCTGATCGGGGTCGCGACCGTGCTGCTCATCCGCAACATGAACGGTCGCCTGCGCCGGCTGCCGCGCGAGTTCCCCGAGCAGGACGCCGCCCCGTCGGAGCCCTCGGACCCGCCGGCACCGCCACCGGCGACGCCCCCGCCGGCCTGAGCGGTCGGCGGGTCAGTCCTCCGTCGTACGACGGGTGCGCTTGAGCTCGGAGCGCTGCCGCTTGCCCTCGAGCCGCCGTTCCTTGCTGCCTCGGGTGGGCTTGGTCGGACGGCGGGGCGCCGGTGGCGGGGCGATCGCTTCGCGCAGGAGCTGGGCCAGGCGCTGCTCGGCGGCCTCGCGGTTCTGCAACTGGCTGCGCTGCTCGCTGGCCGCCACCGTGAGGACGCCGTCGACCAGGCGGTTGGCGAGCGCGGCGAGGGCTCGCGACCTCTGCAGGTCAGTGAGCGTCGCGGAGCGGGCGACGTCGAAGGACAGCTCGGCTCGGCTGTCAGTCGTGTTGACCGACTGCCCGCCGGGACCGGACGAGCGGCTGAATCGCCACGACAGCTCGGCCTCGGGCAGCACCAGACGAGAGGTGACGGTGAGTGGCCCGGGCATGGCGCCACTCTCCCAGCAGCAGCAGCGCACCTCCAAGGGCTGCCAGATCGCTGTGGACCGCGGCGGCGTGCCCGACGCCGCTCACCTAGCGTGGCGGAGGTGACGAACCGCCTGACCCAGTCGACCTCGCCCTACCTCCAGCAGCACCAGGACAACCCGGTCGACTGGTGGGAGTGGTCGCCCGAGGCGTTCGCCGAGGCCGTCCGCCGGGGGGTCCCGGTGCTGCTCTCCATCGGCTACGCGGCGTGCCACTGGTGCCACGTCATGGCGCACGAGTCGTTCGAGGACGAGGCGACGGCGGCGTACATGAACGCGCACTTCGTCAACGTCAAGGTCGACCGCGAGGAGCGCCCCGACATCGATGCGGTCTACATGGAGGCCGTGCAGGCGATGACGGGTCACGGCGGGTGGCCGATGACGTCGTTCCTGACCACGACGGGGGAGCCGTTCTTCTGCGGGACCTACTGGCCCGACGAGCCGCGGCACGGGATGCCGTCGTTCGGTGAGGTGCTGCAGTCGGTCGTGCAGGCCTGGGACACCAAGCGCGGCGACCTCGAGGCGGCGGGCGCCCACGTCGTGGCGACGCTGACGGCGCGCACGAAAGACGCGGCCACTCGCGAGGTGACGGCCGAGCTGCTGGACCAAGCGGCCCGCCAGCTGCAGTCGTCGTACGACGCCAAGGCCGGGGGGTTCGGCAGTGCGCCGAAGTTCCCGCCGTCGATGGTGCTGGAGTTCCTACTCCGGCACGCCGCCCGGACGGGACAGGGGATGGACCTCGTCGCCGGCACGTGCGAGGCGATGGCGCGCGGCGGCATCTACGACCAGCTGGCCGGTGGCTTCGCGCGCTACTCGGTCGACGCCGACTGGGTCGTGCCGCACTTCGAGAAGATGCTCTACGACAACGCGTTGCTGCTGCGCGTCTACCTGCACTGGTGGCGGGCGACCGGCTCGTCGTTCGCCCGGCGGGTGGCCGAGGAGATCGGTGACTTCCTGCTCCGCGACCTGCGTACGCCGGAGGGTGGCTTCGCCTCGGCGCTCGACGCCGACACCGACGGCGTGGAGGGGCTCACCTATGCCTGGACTCCCGAGCAGGTCCGCGACGTGCTCGGCGATGCCGACGGTGACTGGGCGATCCAGCAGCTCGAGGTGACGGGGACGTTCGAGCACGGGACCTCCGTGCTGCAGCGGCTGCGCGAGCCCGATGACCTGCAGCGCTACGAGCTGGCCCGAGCAGAGCTGCTGTCGGCTCGGGCGGTGCGGCCTCAGCCGGCGCGCGACGACAAGGTGGTGGCGGCCTGGAACGGGCTCGCCATCGCGGCGCTCGCCGAGGGTGGTGCGCTGCTCGACCGGCCGGACTGGGTGGCCGCGGCCGACACCTGCGCCCGGCTGCTGCGCGACGTGCACCGGGTCGACGGCCGACTCCTGCGCACCTCACGCGACGGCGCTGCCGGACGCAACGCTGGCGTGCTCGAGGACTACGCCGACGTCGCGGAGGGACTGCTCGCGCTGTACCAGGTGACGGGCGAACGCGGCCCGCTCGCCTGGGCAGGCGAGCTGCTCGACGTCGTCCTCGACCAGTTCGCCGACGGTGCGGGCGGCTTCTACGATACGGCGCAGGATGCCGAGCAGCTGATCCGCCGGCCGCAGGACCCGACCGACAACGCGACCCCTTCGGGGCTCGCCGCGGCGGCGGGTGCCCTGCTCTCCTACGCCGCGCTCACCGGCTCGCACCGCCACCGCGCCGCTGCCGAGGCCGCGCTGGGCACCGTCGCGCCGTTGTTCGCCCGGCAGCCCCGCTTCGCCGGCTGGGCCTGCGCTGTCGGCGAGGCGCTGCTCGCCGGGCCGCTCGAGGTCGCGGTCGTCGAGCGGCCGGACCTGTTGGCCGTGGCCCGCTTCGCGACTTCGCCCGGGGCGGTGGTCGTCGCGGCCGGGCCGCTCGTGGAGGGCCGACCGGCGGGCTCGGCCTACGTCTGCCGCGGGTTCACCTGCGACGCCCCGACCGCTGACGCCGACCGGCTCCGCGAGCAGCTCGGGGTGCGCGCGCCTGCGTGACAGCATGGGGCGGTGGACGCCGTCACCTCCGTGCCCCTGCCGACCAACGAACCGGTGCGCTCCTACGCGCCAGGCAGCCCCGAGCGCGCCTCGCTCGAGGCGAAGCTCCAAGAGCTCGGCGGTGCTGACCCGCTCGAGCTGACGATCACGATCGGCGGGGAGCAGCGGCCGGGCTCCGGGGAGCCGATCCACGTCGTCCAGCCACATCGGCACGCCGCGGTCCTCGGCACCCTGCGGGAGGCCGACGCCGGCGACGTGGAGAGCGCGACCGCTGCGGCGCTGGCCGCCGCTCCGGCCTGGCGCGAGGCGTCGTACGACGACCGGGCCGCCGTCCTGCTGCGCGCCGCCGACCTGCTGGCTGGTCCGTGGCGCGACACCCTCAACGCCGCGACGATGCTCGGGCAGTCCAAGACCGTGCAGCAGGCCGAGATCGACGCGGCCTGCGAGCTGATCGACTTCCTGCGCTTCAACGTCGCCTTCGGCCGGCAGGTGCTGGCCGAGCAGCCGGTCAGCAGCCCCGGGGTGTGGAACCGGATGGACCACCGGCCGCTGGAGGGCTTCGTCCTCGCGATCACGCCCTTCAACTTCACGGCGATCGCCGCCAACCTCCCGCTCGCTCCGGCGCTGATGGGCAACACCGTCGTCTGGAAGCCGAGCCCCACGCAGCAGTACGCCGCGCACCTCACGATGCGACTGCTCGAGCAGGCCGGTCTCCCCCCTGGCGTGGTCAACCTGGTCACCGGGGTCGGGCAGGCGGTGTCCGACGTGGCGCTGACCCACCCGGACCTCGCGGGCATCCACTTCACCGGCTCGACCGGCACGTTCCAGCACCTGTGGAAGCGGGTGGGCAACCACATCGCCCGCTACCGCAGCTACCCCAGGCTCGTCGGCGAGACCGGGGGCAAGGACTTCGTGCTGGCGCACCCGTCAGCGGACGTCGCGGCGCTGGAGGTCGCCCTGGTCCGTGGCGCCTTTGAGTACCAAGGCCAGAAGTGCTCGGCCGCCTCGCGCGCCTACGTCCCGCGCTCGTTGTGGGAGGGCGGACTGCGCGACGGCCTGGCCGCGCGCACGGCCTCGCTGTCGTACGGCGACGTCACCGACCTCTCCCACTTCGGTGGCGCGGTCATCGACCGGCGCGCCTTCGACCGCCTGACCGACGTGCTCAACGCAGCCCATGCTGACGCTTCGCTCGAGGTGTTGATCGGCGGCACCAGTGACGACAGCGAGGGGTTCTTCGTCGCGCCGACTGTGCTGGTGAGCAGCGATCCCCGGCACGACTACCTGGCGCGCGAGTTCTTCGGCCCGATCCTCACCGTCCACGTCTACGCCGACGCCGACTGGGACGAGGTCCTCACGCTGGTGGACGAGGCGTCGCCGTACGCCCTCACGGGTGCGGTCTTCGCGCAGGACTCCTATGCGGCGGCGCAGGCCAGCGCGCGGCTGCGCTTCACGGCCGGCAACTTCTACCTCAACGACAAGCCGACCGGCGCCGTCGTCGGGCAGCAGCCCTTCGGTGGTGCGCGGGCGAGTGGCACCAACGACAAGGCCGGTTCGCTGCTCAACCTGCTGCGCTGGACCTCGCCGCGCACCCTCAAGGAGACGTTCGTTCCTCCGCACGGCCACACCTATCCGCACATGGGGTGACGTCATGACCGTTCCACTCGACCCGAAGGACGACCCGGACCGGTTCGACCCGACCCGCGATCCGGTGCCCGCAGGTCCGCTCGACCCGCTGCTCGACCCGGACCGCTACGCAGGCCAGGGGGAGACGCTGCCCGAGTTGCTGGGCGCGGGGGCGTACGACGACACGACCAACCCGTACATGTTCCTGCTCGGCCTTGTAGGGGTGCTGGTCTTCCTCGGGTTGGTGGCGCTGCTGTTCAGCAATCTCAGCCCCTGACGGGGCTCACCCGCAGCTCGCGGGGACCGGTGCCAGGGCTACTTGCACCGGGGTCACCCCCGCGCGGTCGACGAGCAGGCCGCGCCCTGGGATCGCCGGCCCTGACCCCCGTGCCGTGCGGATGCCGAGCAGGTCGCCGTCGGCGGGTGACTGCGGGCTGAGCAGCAACCCGTGCCGCAGCCGGCGCAGGTCGACGACGAAGCCGCGGTAGCCGGTGACGAGGACGTCGGTCGTGCCCGCGGCGAGGACGATGTTGCCGCTGTCGCGCGCGGTCCGGACGACGAGCTCCAGGACGGCGGCGAGCGGCGAGTCGACGACCAGCTCGGCGTCGTCGACCACGAACGCGACAGGTCCCTCGACGATGCGGTCTTGCAAGGCGCCGACGTCGGTCAGGTCGGTCAGGCACCCGGGCAGCTCACGCAGCGGCGAGGGCCGCGGGGCGATGGCCACCACCGGCAGCGCGAGCTGCACGGCGAGGGTCAGCAGGGTTGTGCTCCGCCCGGACCGGGGCGGCCCGGCGATGACGAAGCCGCCGTCGGTCAGGTCGAGGTGCTGCGGGAGGAGCTCGTCGCCCCCGACCCCGAGGATCGGGCCGGCGAGCGGGTCGGTCTCGGGAAGGCGCACCGAGGTCGGGAGGGCAGCGACCGGCCGGACCGGTCGCTCGGGCCGGGGGGAGGCGGCGGCGAGCCGGCGGAGCGCTGCCGCCTGCGCCGGTCCGGACGGGTCCGCGTCGAGCAGCGCGACCTGCATCAGCTCGGGCTCGCGGCGCAGCAGCCAGCCCCGACCCGGGGGAAGGGCGTCGGGCACCCGGCGCGGCGAGATCCCCGCGGCGGCGTAGTCGCCCGGGTCGGCGAGGCGCAGCAACAGCCGCTCCTCGACCATGGCCGAGATGCGGCCGACCAGGCCGGTGCGGTCGGCAGTCACGACGAGGTGCAGGCCCACCGCCGGGCCCTCGCGCAGCAGCCGGTGGACGACCTCCACCAGCCGCCCGGCCTCGACGTCCTGGAACGCCGCGAGAAAGCCCTCCCACCGGTCGATCATCAGCAGTAGGTGGGGCAGCGCATGGCCGGCCGTCGCCTGCGCGCGTTGCTCCGCCAGGCTGCCGAACCCGGCCTGGGCGAGCAGGGCTTGTCGGCGGGCGACCTCACCGGCGAGGTGGTCG
>JANPHZ010000128.1:0-3262 GCA_031424715.1 Frankiaceae bacterium | reverse complement strand
ACCACCTTCGACTGGCTGTCGGCCAGCACGTGGGTCAGCTCGCGCGGGGCGAAGCGCAGGTTGAGCGGGTTGACGACACCCGCGCCGAGCAGGCCCGCGTGATACAGCTCCTCGAACCTCGCGCTGTTGAGCGAGAGCACCGCGAAGCGGTCGTCCGCCGCGATGCCGAGCTCGTGGCGCATGGCGTGGGCCAGCTTGAGCACCCGCGTCCCGTGTTCGTCGTACGAGGTGCGGGTGCCGCTCCCGGTGTCGGTGAGGAACGGGCGCTGGGCGTGGCGGGAGAGGGCGGGCAGCAACTGCCGGTGCCAGATGAGCTCCTTCATCTGCTCAACTTGCCACCCCGACGCCCCTCTGTCAGCGCCGACGTCCGCCTTTGCGTCAGTCATCCGCAGCGTGCACCCCGCACCCGTTGACTGACGCAAGCCCGAGGGCGGACGAGGGCGGACGGTTACGACAGGAGGGGGAGCCAGGGGGTGAGGTCGGCGCGGCTACCGCTGGCGCGCACCGAGCCGTCGGCGACGGCGGCGCTCCAGGCGAGCCGGCCGGTGCACAGCCGCACGAACGCGAGGGGGTCGGCCTCGACGGTGTTGGGCGGGGTGCCCCGGGTGTGCCGCGGGCCCTCGACGCACTGCACCGCGGCGTACGGCGGCACCCGCACCTCCACACTGCGGCCGGGAGCGCGCGTGGTGAGGACCCCCGCCAGCGCCTTGACCACGAAGCGAAGAGCCCGCGGCGCCGGCGCCAGGGGCTCGGGCAGATCGAGACCGTGCACCACCGTCTCGATCACCCGGAACAGCACCGCGTCGGCGACCGTGTGGGTGCCGGTCAGCTGGGTGAGCACATGCGCGGGATCGGCTCCGTGCAGCACCGGACGCACCAGCGGGAAGACCGCCGCCAGGGTGGGTGCTGAGGGCTCGCGCGCCTCGGTGTCGGCGGCGCTCGCCAGCCCGGGTAGTGCTGCGGCCCAGCCCTCGATGCCGGTGTCGGCGACACCGGGCAGGGCGCCCGCGACGAGCTGGCCCAGCCGAGCCACGACGGTGCCCAGGTGGCGGTCGAGGTCAGCGACCGTCCAGCCCGCGCAGCGCGAGGCCGCCGAAGTATCGGCAGCCGCCAGCGCCGGGACCAGCAGCGCGCACTGCTCGTCGAGCGCGGCCCGGAGCCCGTCGTACGGCGGCGGCTTAGCCACGACGATCAGCGGGCCGCGAGCTCTCCGGCGCCGAAGAGGCGCGGCAGGGTGGCCTCGTAGGCCTCGCGAAGGTCGTCGAGGCTCACCGTCAGCACGTCCTGCACGTCCAGCGCTGCCCCGTCGGTGACGCCGATGCGGGTGCAGGGCAACCCACGCGCGCTGCACATCTCGGTGAAGCGCAGCTCCTCCGAACGCGGGACACTGACGAGCGCCCGCCCGGCCGACTCGCTGTAGAGCTGCACGAACGGGCTCAGCCCCGCCGGCAGGACCACGCGCGCGCCGACGCCGCCCGACAGGCAGCTCTCGACGAGCGCCTGGGCCAGCCCACCGTCGGACAGGTCGTGCGCGCTGTCGAGCATCCCGTCCCGCGAACCGGCGACGAGGACCTCAGCCAGCAGCCTCTCGCGGGCCAGGTCGACCACCGGCGGGACTCCGCCGAGGTGGCGGTGCATCGCCCAGGCCCACTCGCTGCCGCCGAGCTCGTCGCGGGTCTCGCCGAGCAGCAGCAGCGTCGAGCCCTCGCCCTGGAAGCCCATCGGCGTACGCCGGGCGACGTCGTCGAAGAGGCCGACCACACCGACGACCGGCGTCGGGTTGATCGGCACCCCGGCGGTGGAGTTGTAGAAGCTGACGTTGCCCCCGGTGACCGGCGTCTGCAGCTCGGCGCAGGCCTGCGCGAGCCCCCGGGTGGCCTCGGCGAACTGCCACATCACCTCGGGGTCCTCGGGGCTGCCGAAGTTGAGGCAGTTGGTGACGGCGATCGGGACGGCGCCGGTGGCGGCGACGTTGCGGTAGGCCTCGGCCAGCGCGAGCTGCGCGCCCGCGAACGGGTCGAGGCGGGTGTATCGGCCGTTGCCGTCGAGCGACAGGGCGACGCCGAGGCCGGTCTCCTCCGACAGCCGTACGACGCCGGCGTCCTCGGGCCAGGCCAGCACGCTGTTGCCCTGCACGATCCGGTCGTACTGCTCGACGACCCAGCGCCGGCTGCACAGGTTGGGGCTCGCCACCATCGCCAGCAGCAGCTCGGCCGTCGCCTGCGGGTAGTCGGGCAGCGCCAGGGCGCGCAGGTCGTCGAGGTCGGCCGGTCGCTGCATCGGCCGGGTGTAGACCGGACCGTCGTCGGCGAGCGACCCGGGCTCGACGTCGACGACCGCCTCGCCGTGCCAGAGCACCTGCAGCCGGGTGCCCTCGGTGACCTCGCCGATCGCGGTCGCCAGCACGCCCCACTTGGCCGCGATGGCGAGCACCGCGTCGAGGTTGTCGGGGGTGACGATCGCGAGCATCCGCTCCTGCGACTCGCTCGCCAGGACCTCGGTCGGGTCCATGCTCGCCTCGCGCAACGGGACCCGGTCGAGGTGGGCGACCATCCCGCTCTTGCCGGCGGCAGAGGTCTCGGTCAGCGCACAGGTGAGCCCGGCGCCGCCGAGGTCCTGGATGCCCTCGACCAGCTGTGCGTCGTAGAGCTCGAGGCAGGCCTCGATGAGCAGCTTCTCGGTGAACGGGTCACCGACCTGGACGGCCGGGCGGTTGGCCGGGCCGTCCTCCTCGAAGGTCGCCGACGCCAGGACGCTCACGCCGCCGATGCCGTCGCGGCCGGTCTTGGCGCCGAGCAGCACGACGACGTTGCCGACGCCCCGGGCAGCGGACAGCTGGATCCGCTCGACCGGCATCACCCCGAGGCAGAGCGCGTTGACGAGCGGATTGCCCTGGTAGGACGGGTCAAACACCACCTCGCCGCCGACATTGGGCAGCCCGAGGCAGTTGCCGTAGCCGCCGATGCCGGCCACGATCCCGGGCAGCACGCGCTTGGTGTCCGGGTGCTCGGCATCACCGAAGCGCAGCGGGTCCATCACCAGGATCGGACGGGCGCCCATGGTGAGGATGTCGCGGACGATGCCGCCGATGCCGGTCGCCGCCCCCTGGTAGGGCTCGACGTAGGACGGATGGTTGTGCGACTCCACCTTGAAGGTGACCGCGAGCCCCTCGCCGACGTCGACGACCCCGGCGTTCTCGCCCATCCCGACGAGCATCCGGTCGCCCTTGGGCAGGTCGCCGAACTGGCGCAGGTGGACCTTG
>JANPHZ010000127.1:0-2572 GCA_031424715.1 Frankiaceae bacterium | reverse complement strand
ACTGACGTCATCGCTCGCACCGAGACTGCGAAGACGGTGACCGCGATGAAGCGCCTCTACGGCAAGGTTGAGGACGACCTCGCCTACGCCATCGACATGGCCGCAGAGGGCCAGCCTCTACAGGCACACCTTTCTGCGCGGTTACGAAGAGTGTGACCTGCAGGTAATCAGAGCGTCACGTCGAAGTGTGAGTCTTCACTCGTTGGGGTGATGTGCTCCATATGCACTAACGACGACCGCGGATATGCGCGTTATTGTGCCCGCTCCGCACAAACGCCGCCCCTACCCCGGTGCGCCCAGAGCGAGACGTCACGCAATCGAGGAAGGCGGGGACCGGGTGTCCACCTACGTCGAGTCCGGAACGCGGGCCCAGCCCACGGCCGCAGCGACGCCGGCTTCGGACCACACCGACCTGCGCGACCTGACCTCGGTGCGTCAGGCGGAGAAGTGGCAGAGCACCTACGCCCGCCGCCTGGTCATCCTCGACGCGACGATGCTCACGATCGCCGGTCTGGTCGCGGTCTTGCTCCGCTTCGGGGACATACCGACCGCGCAGCTGCGCGGCCTGTCCTACCTCGGGGTGTCGGCGATCCTGGCCGTCACCTGGTCGGCCACCCTCGCCCTGACCCGGTGCTACGAAGCGCGCTTCCTCGGCCACGGCAGCGAGGAGTACAAACGGGTTGCCAGCGCCTCGATGCGCCTCGCGGGCACGGTCGCGTTCTTCTCCTTCGCCTTCAAGCTCGAGCTCGCCCGCGGGTTCGTCGCCGTCGCGGTCCCGCTGGGCACGGTGCTGCTCATCTCCGGCCGGGTCGCGGCCCGCGCGCTGATCTACCGCGGCCGCCGGCTGCACGGCACCTTCACCCACCGGGTCCTCGTCGTCGGCACCCACCCGCACGTGCGCGCACTGGTCGAGCGCCTGCGCAGCGAGCCCAACGCCGGCTACTCCATCGTCGGCGCCTGCGTCCCCGGAGCCCGCGAGAGCCGGCTGCCCGGGGGTTCGCCGTACGACGTGCCGGTCATCGGTCACCTCGCCGGGATCCCCGCGGCCATGCGCAGCATCGGCGCCGACACCGTGGCCGTCACGGCGTCCCCCGGCATCAACGGCGACGCCTTGCGACAGCTGTCGTATGAGCTCGAGGGCACCGGTGTCGCCCTCGTCGTGGCGCCGGCTCTGACCAACGTCACCGGGACCCGGATCAGCATCCGGCCGGTGGCGGGCCTGCCGTTGCTGCACGTCGACGAGCCCGAGCTCACCGGCGCCCGCAAACTGCTCAAGAGCGTCTTCGACCGCAGCGTCGCGTTGCTCGCCCTCATCGCGCTGCTCCCGTTGCTGCTCCTCATCGCCGTCGTCGTGCGGCTCACGAGCAAGGGCCCGGCACTGTTCCGCCAGGAGCGGGTCGGGCGCGGCGGCGGGACCTTCCGGGTCTGGAAGTTCCGGTCGATGTACGTCGATGCGGCCGAGCGCCGGGCCGAGCTCGAGCTGCTCAACGAGTCCGATGGGCCGCTGTTCAAGATGCGCAACGACCCGCGCACCACACCGGTGGGGCGGTTCTTGCGCAAGCACTCCCTCGACGAGCTGCCGCAGCTGTGCAACGTGCTGCGCGGTCACATGTCGCTGGTCGGTCCGCGTCCCCCGCTCGAGAGCGAGGTCCGCAAGTACGGCGGGCACGCGCGCCGGCGGCTGATGGTCAAGCCCGGCATCACCGGGCTGTGGCAGGTCAGTGGGCGGTCCGACCTGTCGTGGGACGAGACGGTCCGGCTGGACCTGTCCTACGTCGAGAACTGGTCACTCGCCCTGGACATCACCGTGCTGTTCCGCACGGTCGCGACGGTGCTGCGCGGCAAGGGCGCTTACTGAGTCAGCGCCCACGACCGGCCGCCGTCGGCGGTTTCGGCGAGCACCACCCGCACGCCGCGCATCCCGGCGAGCACCCCGCGCTGGGCGTCGGTGAAGGCGACCGTCAGCACCTGGGACACCGGGATGGTCGCGCGCGGGCACGGCAGGCTCTCCCAGTCACTGCCTCCGTTGCGGGTGACCCGCAGCTCGCCTTCGGGGCAGCGCCGAGCCGGCTTGAGCAGCCAGCCGGAGGGGGCCTGGCGCAGGTCGAGGGTGCGCGCCAGCCCGACGCCGTCCAGACCACTGCCGGAGAGCTCGTTGCCGGGCACGTCCCAGTTGGCGCCGCCATCACTGGTGTGGGCCAGGGTCCGTTGCAACCCCAGGGGGTCCTGACACAGCAGCCAGGCCTCGCTACCCCGGCTGGACACGAGCGACGCGGCGGTGCCGCGCGGACACGGTTGGCGGACCGACAGCTCGGTCAGCCCGGTCGTACGCCGGACGGTCGCGCCGTCACCGCCTGGCACGTGCCACATGGTGCGACTGCCGGAGGCGTCCAGGGACACGCTGCCGGCCAGCTCGGCCCGGTCGAGCCAGGTGCGGCCGAGGTCGCGGCTGACCAGGGCCGTGGGACGGCAGCGCGCGTCGCGGCCGCTGGCCAGCAAGCCATCGGGGCCGGCGGCCAGGGCCTGGACGACGACCAGCGGCACGGACAGGGCGACCGACGCCCCGGTGCCT
>JANPHZ010000126.1:0-4113 GCA_031424715.1 Frankiaceae bacterium | reverse complement strand
GGCTACTTCAGACGGAGCTACCTACTAGAACTCGCAGGAGATCCTGGTGTCACCTGCGGCGGTGAAGCACCTGTCGTCGTTGGCTCCCCCGTCCAGCGTGTTGACGCCGCCGAAGCCGCTCAGCCGGTCAAACCCTGCCGAGCCCAGCAGGGTGTCATTGCCGGGTCCGCCGTTCACCTGGTCGTTGTCGGCACCGCCGTCAGCGAAATGTGCGCCCACGGCGCCCAACTCCACGTAGTAGACGCCAGCGCCGGCGCAGACGGTGTCGTCGCCACCCAGACCCTTGATGGTGTCGTTTCCGGCGAGACCGATGATGACGTCGTTGCCGGCTGTCCCGGTCAACGTGTCGTTCCCCGATGTCCCGACGATCGTTGCCGTCAAACCGTTGCAGTCGCCACCGCCGGTCGAGGGAGCGCTGACATTGATCGTGACCGAGCGTTGCACGGCTTGCAAGCCGCTGTTGTCCTGCGCGGAAAGCGTCAAGATCACCGAGCCGATGGCGCCCGGCGTCCACGAGAAGGTGCCGGTAGCCGGGTTGCCGCTGACCGTGTTGTAGGTCGCGGAGGCAGGCCGTCCCAACATGCCGAGGATGACGGTGTCGGCAGCGTCCGGATCAGAAGCCGCCGTGTTGAAGCTCACCGGCGAACCCACGGTCGCGTTGATGACCGTGCCGTCCGCTGGGGTCGGTGAGGTGAACTGTGGAGCCTGGTTGGTGTTGGCGGCGTCGGACAGCCGGATGAAGAAGTCAACCGGCGTCTTGGTCACGACGGTCCCGCCAACGAGGTTCTCCACCATCACCTGCGTGGAGTAGAACGTGTCCCCGGAGCTGCTGAGGGTTGCCCCGGTGGTGTTCCACGAGTACTGACCTGTCGTGGCATTGATGGTCGCCGCGTTCGTGGCATGTGGCGGACCGGGTTGGACGAAAGAGAAGCCGTCCGCTTCCGCTGACGTCGCGAAGCGCCAGCGCAGCGCTTGCGAGTCGGGGTCGGTCGCGGGCACCTGGAACGAGCAGACGGCATTCTTGGGGCAGTCAACGATGGGTGAGATCGAACTCACAGGGCTGGCCGTCGTGGCGGCGAGGTTGACGATCGTCGCGGCCTGGAAGCTACCGTCTGGATTGTTGATGTGCTGAGGGCCACCGAGCCGGCAACAGCTCGTGATGAGTGCGTTCCAAGGACCCAGCCCGGAGTAGGTCTTCGTGACGTGCGCCTCTGCGATGACGTAGTCATTCGCCGCGTCGACGAAGGTCACTGTGAACGCAGGCGCGTCGGACGTTCCATCTCCGTAGTCGAGCGTCACTGGCTGAATGGTGCTCCCCACGTTGGGGCTGCCGTAGAAGCTGCGCCGAGCGCTAACGCTGGCATGGAACTCGACTTGGTTCGCCGTTCCCGTGGCGTGCCAGGTCAGTTGGGTGGCTCGAAAATGACTGGCCTGAGCCGGCTTCGCGTCGACCACGTTGAGGCCCACTCCGACTGTGGCTAGCCCCATCAAACTCGCTACCAGCAGTGCGACACTGTGCCACCTGTTTCGTCTAGGCTGACTTGCCATACGTTCCCCCTTGATGCTTGGGGCAGCAATCCGCCGCCCCAGTGCCGGCAACTCCGGCGAATCGCAACTTAGAGGCGAAAGGTCGCAGGTACAAGAGGGGCAAACCTCGCAAATCACCCAGTAGTCGATCTTAGTTCCATAGCCGATATGCGCTTATAAGCACAGGGCAACCCGGACGCTACTAAGCGTCATCATTTATGGAAACCACAAGCGGGTGAAATGGCCGTGCTCGGACGTTGGTGCTATCGTGTAGCACATGGAGCAGATCGGGGTGCGGGAGCTCCGCCAGCACGCGAGCAAGCACCTGGAGCGAGTGCAGCAGGGCGAGTCGCTGGAGGTCACCGACCGCGGCCGGCCCGTGGCCTGGCTGGTGCCGGTGACGGGTGACCGGTGGGACGATCTGGTGGCGCAGGGGCTCGTGCGACCGGCGACGGGCAACCTGCTGGACGTGCAGCCCACCGTGCTGGCGGACGGCGTGTCGGCGACGGACGTACTCGCCGGGATGCGGTCCGCCGAGCGGTGACGTTCTACCTCGACACCAGTGCGCTCGTGAAGCTGCACGTGCAGGAGGAGGAGTCGGAGGCGCTTCGGCTGGTGCTGGCCGAGCGACCCGCAGAACACCGGGTCGCCAGCGCGCTGGTGCGCACCGAGCTGCGTCGGACGGTGCGCCGCCTGCCGGGCGACCTCATGCCGGCTGCGGAACGGATCCTGGCCGGCCTGGCGCTGGTGCCGGTCGACGACGCCCTGCTGGACATCGCCGGCGTACTGGGGCCGGCGGTTCTTCGGAGTCTGGACGCGGTGCATCTGGCCGCCGCGCTGAGGGTGGCACCCCTTACGGCAGTGCTGACCTACGACGAGCCGATGACGGCGTCGGCCCAGAGCCTCGGCCTCCCGGTGTGGTCACCGGGAGCGCCGGGATCGGCCGGCTATGGCGAAGGCGCCGCCTTCCACCCCTGAGCCCAGGGCGGCGCTCGGCCCTTAGATCAGCTCACCGACGACGAGCAGCCGTCGGGTGTCGCTGAGGCAGGTCTGCAGCAGGAGGCGACCGCGTTCGGGGTGGGCACCGGAGAACTGCCGGTAGGAGATCACGGTGCCGGTGCGCATCAGCTCGGTGACGCGATAGCGCACCGTGCCCCCCGAGCGACGCTGGATGGTGATCACGTCCCCGACGACGATGCGGGTGGCCTGGGCCAGCGGGGCTCCGTACGTCGTGCGGTGGCCGGCGAGCCAGTAGACCCCCGGATCGCCGGCCTCGACCGGCGCGGGCAGGCCTTTCCCGACGTAATGCGCGACGACCCCACGGTCGAGGGTGGGTTGGCCGCCCCGAAAGACCCGGCGTTGGATTCCGGCTGAGGGCACGGAGAGCCAGGCCTCTTGACCCTTCACCCAGGTCACTTGTGCGGGCTTGGCCGCGACGGCTGGACGGGCGGCGGGAGCGGTGATGGCCGCTGATGCAGCCTGGGCTGAGGCGGTGGGACCGATGGGCAGGCACGGGGCGAAGGCGCCGGCGAGCAGCAGCCGCACGAGATCGTGGCGGACATTCATACCTGCAACATCGACACGGAAAGGATCCGCTGAATGTGGCCTTTGACCGCCGCGCTCACATTCGGCTCAGATGAACTGGTCGCTCCGGTTCATCTGACTAGGCGATTTCGCCCGCCACGAGCAGCCGGACAGGGGAAACCCCGGGCTGCTTCCGCCACCACGAGGGTGACGGGCCGGGGGGACGATGTCCGGCAGCCCGGGGCCTTGGTGCCTGTCGCCTGCTACGCCGCTGCGCCCGTCGGAGGCGCGCAGAAGGTAGAGCAGCGGTCCTTCTTACGGCGTCCTAGCGGACAGCCACCTCACGAGTCCCATCGGTACTCAAGTGATGGACCACCTCCTCTCCCGTGTGAGAGCACAACGGTAAGACGGCCGGCGGGAGTTGTCACCAGGAATTCGCCTCCTCCACAGGTTGGCGTCGTCGACGCTGCCGGGCGGGCGCGGGGACGCAGGCTCGTGACATGGCCCAGCGAAGGGAGCACCATGAGCACGGTGACCGCGATGCCGCACACGAGGCCGTGGACGGCGGACGACCTCGACGAGCTGCCGGACGACGGGCTGCGCTATGAGCTCGTCGACGGCGTGCTGCTGGTGAGCCCGTCGCCGGTCTTCGGACACCAGGTGGCGTTGACGGGCCTGCTGGCGCTGCTGCTGGCCGAGGCCGGCACCGACGTGCGTGTCCTGCCTGCTCCGTTGGACATCCGCTTCACGCCGACCCGTCAGCTGCAGCCCGACATCGTGGTGGTTCCCCGTCGGGAGGGCTATGGCCCGCGCGCGGACGAGCTGCCGTTGCTCGTCGTGGAGGTGCTCTCGCCCAGCACGCGAGCGACCGACCTGACGCTGAAGCGGCACGTGTTCGAGCAGGCCGGTGTGCCGTCGTACTGGCTGTTCGACACCGAGGTGCCCTCGCTGACCGTGCTCGAGCTGCAGGACGGGGCCTACGTCGAGGTGGGGCGGGCCGAGGGCGCCGCGGCGCTCACGGTGGCCCGGCCGTTCGAGGTGACCGTCGTTCCGACGGAGGTG
>JANPHZ010000125.1:0-13133 GCA_031424715.1 Frankiaceae bacterium | reverse complement strand
CCTGGCCCGTCGGCAAGGAGTGGCTGGCGGTGGGCAGCGGCAAGCCCTATCGGCTGCGTACGTCGGCCTGGCCGCAGCCGACCCGACCCCCGGCGCTGTCGGCCAACGTCACCCGGCCCGGGGTCGCCGCCGTCTACCCGGGCGAGGTCGGCGAGTGGCGTATCCCGATCAGCGCGGTCGGCGTCGCGGCCGGGACCTATCGCGAGACCTGGCAGGGCATCGGCCCGGACCGCCGTAGGTTCGGACCGGTGATCTCCGTCGCCGTCACCGTCCCGTCGCGCTAGCGGTGGAGGTCGCGTTCCTGCTCGAGCAGTGCCTCGCGCCGGTGCCCGGCGGGACCGGTCGCTACAGCAGGGAGCTCGCGGCTGCGCTTGCCCGGCGGGCCCCGGCAGGCTCTGCCGTCACCGGCATGACCGCCTGGCACCGCTCGGTCGCGGCGGCGCAGGTCACCGGCGTCACCGGCCCGCGCCGGCTGCCGTTGCCGCGGCGCGCCCTAGTCGCCGCCTGGGAGCGCGGCGCCGGCCCGCGGGTGCGCGGCGATGTCGTGCACGCCCCGACCCCGCTCGCGCCGCCTCGACGGCGCCGGCCGCTGGTGGTCACCGTGCACGACGCCGTGCCCTGGACGCACCCCGAGACGCTGACGCCGCGCGGGGTGCGCTGGCACCGGGGAATGGTCGAGCGGGCCGCCCGGTCGGCTGACCTCGTCGTCGTCCCGACCCACGCCGTCGCCGAGGACCTCGGGCGCCACGTCGCGCTGCGCGCCGACCGGCTGCGCGTCATCGGGCACGGCGTCAGCGCCGACCTCGCCGTGCCCGCCGATGCCGGGCGGCGGGCCACGGCGATGGCGCTGCCGGAGCGCTTCCTGCTGACGGTGGCGACGCTGGAGCCGCGCAAGGGGCTATCAGTGCTGCTGGAGGCGCTGGCGTCGCCGGATGCGCCCGACCTGCCCCTGCTCATCGCCGGCCAACCCGGCTGGGGCGGGCTGGACCTGCTCGCCGAAGCGTCGCGGCTCGGGCTCGGCGGGCGCGTCCGGGTGCTCGGTCGAGTCGCCGACCCTGACCTCGCGGTCCTGCTCGACCGGGCGGCCGCGGTCGTCGTACCGAGTCGGGCTGAGGGGTTCGGGCTGCCGCTGCTGGAGGCGATGGCGGCGGGAACGCCGGTCGTCATGAGCCCGGCGCCGGCGCTGGTCGAGGTGGCCGGGGGAGCGGCGCTGGTGGCCGCCGACGCCGACCTGGCCGTGGCGATCCGGTCGGTCGTCGAGGACCTGGACCTCGCCGCCCAGCTGCGCACGAACGGGCTAAACCGGGCATTGGCGTACACCTGGGACGACGCGGCCGACCAGCTCTGGGCTTCCTACCGGGACATCGGCTGACCGGGCGTAGGCTCGGCCTGCCCTGCAGAAGATTTCCCCGGAAGGAGCCGACGCTGTCCGGCGGTCCGTCGAACCCGCGTGTGCTGGTCGACGCCACCGCCGTTCCCGCTGATCGCGGCGGCGTCGGACGCTACGTCGACGGTCTGATCGGTGCGCTCGCGCTGACCGACGCCGACCTCGCCATCGTCTGCCAGCGCGCCGACGCCGAGCGCTATGGCCGGCTCGACTCGCACGCCGAGATCATCCCGGGACCGGCGGCGATCGCGCACCGCCCGGCTCGGCTCGCGTGGGAGCAGACCGGGCTGCCGCTCGTCGCCCAGCAGATCAACGCCGACGTCGTGCACTCGCCGCACTACACGATGCCACTGCGCTCGGGCCGTCCCGTCGTCGTCACGATCCACGACGCGACGTTCTTCACCGAGCCCGACATGCACACCTCGGTCAAGGGCACCTTCTTCCGCTCGGCGACGCGCACGGCGCTGCGCCGAGCGGCGCGCGTGGTCACGCCGTCGAAGGCGACCCGTGAGGAGCTCATCCGGGTCCTCGACGCCGACGCCACCACGATCGACGTCGCCTATCACGGGGTCGACCAGCTGACGTTCCACGTGCCGACCGACACCGAGAAGGACCGGGTGCAGGCCCGGCTCGGGTTGGGTGGCCAGCCCTACATCGCCTTCCTGTCGACGCTGGAGCCGCGCAAGAACGTGCCCGGCCTCGTCCGCGGCTGGGTCAAGGCCTGCGCCGACCGCACGGACGCACCGGCGCTGGTGCTCGCCGGCGGCTCCGGCTGGGACGACCAGATCGACGGCGCGATCGCTGAGGTCCCCTCCCACCTGCGGGTGCTGCGTCCGGGCTACCTGCGCTTCACCGACCTGCCCGGCTTCCTTGGCGGCGCGCTCGTGGTGGCCTATCCCTCCCACGGCGAGGGCTTTGGCCTGCCGGTGCTGGAGGCGATGGCCTGCCAGGCGCCGGTGCTCACGACGCCTCGACTGTCGTTGCCCGAGGTCGGGGGCGACGCCGTCGCCTACACAGAGCCCGACCCTGACGCCATCGCGGTCGCCTTGACCGCGCTGCTCGACGACCCCAACCGCCGCGCCGAGCTGGCGGTCGCCGGGCACGAGCGGTCGCTGGAGTTCACCTGGGCGGCCAGTGCCGAGGCGCACCTCGCGGCCTACGCCCGCGCTGTCTCGTCCTGACCATGCGCGTCGTGGTCGTCACCTGGAACTCCTCCGGGGTGCTGCCCGGCTTCCTTGACTCCCTGCGCAGTGCCACCTCGTCGTCGTACGACGTGGTGGTGGTCGACAACGCCTCGCCCGACGGACCGCCGGTGGTCCCGGCAGGGGTGCGGCTGGTCGAGGCCGGCAGCAACCTGGGCTACGGCGCTGGCGCCAACCTCGGGGCGACGGGGTCGGGTGACGACGTGCTGGTCGTGGCCAACCCCGACGTGCAGTGGATGCCGGGATCGCTGGACGCCTTGGTCGCCGGGCTGGAGCGCTGGCCGCGCGCCGGCTGCGTCGGTCCCGCGATCCGCACCGTCGACGGCCAGCTCTACCCGAGCGCGCGCGCCTTTCCTTCGGTGGGCAGGGGGATCGGGCACGCCCTGCTCGGGCCGTTCTGGCCCGGCAACCCGTGGACCCGGTCCTACCGGGCTGAGGTCGGGTCTCCGGTGGAGGGCCCGACCGGCTGGCTGTCCGGCTCGCTGATGGTCCTGCGGCGCGAGGCCTTCGAGCAGGTCGGCGGGTTCGACGAGAAGTACTTCATGTACTGCGAAGACATGGACCTGTGCCGGCGGCTGGCCGAGGCCGGCTGGCAGAACGTCTACGTCCCCGACGCGGTCATCACCCATGTCGGTGGCCACGCCACCGCGGGCCGCCCCCGCGCGATGCTGCGCGAGCACCACCGGGCGCTCTTCGTGTATCTCTCCGAGCACTACCGGGGCCTGCGCTGGGCACCGCTGCGGGCCCTGCTCGGGGCCGGGCTCTTCCTGCGCTACCTCGTCGCCACCCGCGTGCGCTCGGTCGGCGAGGGCGCCGCACCGACCCGTTCCGCTGACCTGCTGGAGTCCTAGATGCGGCACGCCCTGATCCTGGCCGGCGGTTCGGGCACCCGGCTCTGGCCCTACTCCACCGCGTCGTTGCCCAAGCAGCTCGTGCCGCTGTTCGAGGGGCGGTCGCTGCTCGACGTCGCGGTCGAACGCGCCGCGGCGGTGGTGGATGCCGATCGGGTCTGGCTCGGCGCGGGGGAGCAGCTGCGGTCGGCGGTGTCCTCGGTCGCGGGGCTGCGCGGCGATCGGCTCGTGCTGGAGCCTTCGCCCCGCGACACGATGGCGGCGGTCGCCCTGGGCTGCGCCGCCATCGCGGCGACCGACCCGGACGCGGTCATCGCCGTGCTCACCGCCGATCACCTGATCGAGCCGGTGTCTGCGTTCGCGGCTTGTCTCGCTGACGGCTTCGCGCTGGCTGAGTCGATGCCCGACGTGCTGGTCACCTTCGGGGTGGTGCCCGATAGTCCGGCGACCGGCTTCGGTTACCTCGAGCTCGGAGCGGCTTTGAGCGGCACCGCCCGGGAGGTAGACCGCTTTCGAGAGAAGCCCGATCTGCCTGCTGCGCAGGGGTTTCTCGCTGCCGGGCCGGAGCGCTACCTGTGGAACTCCGGCATGTTCGTCTGGCGTGCCTCGACCCTGCTGGCTGCCGTCGAGGCCTTCCACCCGGACGTGCACGCGCGCGTGCTCGAGGTCGCGGGGGGCGATGTCGCGGCCTGGGACGGGCTGGGCAAGCTGTCCATCGACTACGGCGTTATGGAGCCGGCGTCGACGTCGTCCGACTTCACGGTCGCCGCGCTCCCGATGTCGGCGCGCTGGCTCGACGTCGGCTCCTGGCCGGCGTACGGCGACGCGCTGGTCCGTGACGCCGACGGCAACGCGGTCTCGGGTCGGGCCGTCCTGCACACCTCGAGCGGCAACGTCGTGGCCTCCTCGGACCCCGAGCACCTGGTGGCGCTGGTCGGCTGCGAGGACCTGGTGGTGGTGCACACGCCCACCGCGACCCTGGTGATGCCCGCGGCGGCAGCCCAGCAGGTGAAGGACCTGCACGCGCTGGTCGCCGAACACTTCCCCCACCTCGCCTGACCTGCCCCCCGGGTGACCCTCACCCCCATGATCAACCGGTCGCCCCACTCCATGATCAACAGAATCCGCACGGGTGCCTGCGGCGTCTCGGTAACCTTGCCGGTTCTGTTGATCATGGGAGTGGTCGCGGGTCGAGGGGGTCAGCCACAATGGGGGCGTGACTGGTTTCGACGACGTCCTCGCTGCCAACGCTGACTACGCCGCGTCGTACGCCGACGCCGGGATCGCCGGGAGGGCCGCGCGCGGCCTCGCCGTCGTGACGTGCATGGACTCGCGCATCTCGCCGCTGGAGATGCTCGGGCTCGACAAGGGCGACGCCAAGATCCTGCGCAACGCCGGCGCCCGGGTCACCGGCGACGTACTGCGCACGCTGGTGCTGGCCACCCACCTGCTCGGCGTCGAGCGGGTGATGGTCGTGCCGCACACCGACTGCAAGATGGCGTCGGCGACCGACGAGCAGGTGCACGAGTCGATCCGGGCGAGCGCCGGCACTGACACCCGCAGCCTGCGCTTCGAGACGATCCCCGACCAGCGGGCGACGCTCGCCGCGGATGTCCAGCGCATCCGCAGCTCGCCGTACCTGCCCAAGGGTCTTGCGGTGGTCGGCGCGATCTACGACGTCCGCACCGGCAAGCTCGAGGTCGTCGTCCCCGACTGACCGGTCCCGGCGGCCCCCGCAAGATCATTGTCTGTTTGCGCCGCTGCCACGCCGGCGCGTCCCGCGCGAGACAGACAACGATCTTGTACGCCGGCGCGCGGGAGACTCAGCCGCGACGGAGACTGGGTCGTGATCACCGCGCTGCTCGTCGCCGGCTACGTGCTCGCCGTGCCGCTCACCCTCTTTACGCCGGGGTTCCTGCGGATGTGGCGGCGGCGGGAGCCGTGGGTGTTCGCCACCGCGCAGACCGGCGCGGCGCTGATCACCCTGGGCTACGCCCTGCAGGGCGGCGTCGGCGGCGCGCTGGTCAACGGCGCCTGGCTGGTCGGCTTCGGTGCGGCGTACGCCCTGGAAGGCCGCAAGCGGGCGGGACCGGCGACGGCCCAGAGCGCTGAGCAGGGGCAGGCCTGATCGGGCTATTGCGCGCCCGGCCAGGCGTGATCATCGTGGACCGGCCGGGGGATGCCGAGAGGAGAAGCCCATGTCCGAGACAGCGAGGCACGACCGACCGATGACCGTCCTGGGCGGGCTGGCTGCGCTGAGTGTCCTTGCCGACGCGGCGATCCTTCGCGCCCCCGGGCTGGCGCTGCTCGCCGTGCCCATGCTGCTGGGCCTGGCCTTGCGGCGCCGCGCCGCCGGGCGCATCGTGATGATCGTGGGAGGGCTCTTCATCGCGGTCGTCGCCGCGATGTACGCGGCCAGTAGTGGCGGCCTCGGTGATTGGCCGCTAGCTGATGTCATCGGGGTGGCTCTCGGCGGCCCGCTCGCCGCCGTTTCTGCCCTCATCGGCATCGCGCACCTGGTGCACCCGCCCCGGTCCGGCGCGGCGCACGCGCACTGAACCCCCTCGGGCTACGCCAGGGCGACGGTCAGGTCGGGCTCGGTTGCGGCGCGTACGTCGTCGACGCTGACCCCGGGCGCGGTCTCGCGCAGGACCAGGCCCTCGGGCTCGACATCGATGACCGCGAGGTCGGTGATGATCCGCTGGATGCAAGCCTTGCCGGTCAGCGGGAGCGAGCACTCGCGCACGATCTTGTGGGCTCCACCGCGCGCTGTGTGCTCCATCATGACGATGACCCGCTTGGCGCCGTGGACGAGGTCCATCGCGCCGCCCATCCCCTTGACCATCTTGCCGGGGATCATCCAGTTGGCGAGGTCGCCGTTCTCGGCGACCTGCATCGCCCCGAGGATCGCGACGTCGATGTGCCCCCCCCGGATCATCGAGAACGATGAGGCGGAGTCGAAGAACGACGCGCCCGGCTGGACGGTGACCGTCTCCTTGCCGGCGTTGATGAGGTCAGCATCGACGGCGTCCTCGGCCGGGTAGGGCCCGACTCCGAGGATGCCGTTTTCCGACTGCAGAACGACGTGCACCCCGGCGGGGATGTAGTTGGGCACCAGGGTCGGCAGGCCGATGCCGAGGTTGACGTACTGCCCGTCGGTCAGCTCGCGGGCGACCCGCGCCGCCAGCTCGTCACGCGTCAGCACAGTGACCACCTCTTCTTCGCTCCGCAGCCTGCGGGCACGCCCGCTCCTTCGTCGCGGGGCACCCGCCAGCGGCTCCGCTCACGGGGCCACCGTCCTCTTCTCGACGCGCTTCTCGACACCAGGGACGTGCACGACGCGCTGCACGAACACCCCGGGCGTGTGGACCGTCATCGGGTCGATCTCGCCGGGCTCGAGCAGCTCCTCGACCTCAGCGATCGTGACCCGCCCGGCCGCGGCGCACAGGGGGTTGAAGTTCTGCGCGCTCTTCTCGTAGACGAGGTTGCCGTGCCGGTCGCCGTAGCGCGCGTGCACCAATGCGAAGTCGGTCCGGATCGCCCGCTCCAGGACGTACGGCGTCCCGTCGAAGTCGCGGACCTCCTTGGCCGGCGAGGCCAGGGCGATACCGCCGCTGCCGTCGTAGCGCCAGGGCAGGCCCCCTTCGGCGACCTGGGTGCCGACCCCGGCGGGGGTGAAGAAGGCCGGGATGCCCGCGCCGCCGGCGCGCAGCCGCTCAGCGAGCGTGCCCTGCGGCACCAGCTCGACCTCGAGCTCGCCCGACAGGAACTGCCGCTCGAACTCCTTGTTCTCGCCGACGTAGGAACCGATCGTGCGGCGGATGCGCTTGGCGCCCAGCAGCATCCCGAGGCCCCACGCGTCGACGCCGCAGTTGTTGCTCACCGTCTCGAGGTCGCTGACCCCCGCCGCGAGCAGCGCCTCGATCAGCGCGGTGGGGATCCCGCAGAGCCCGAACCCGCCGACAGCCAGCGACGCGCCGTCACCGATGTCGGCCACCGCCTCGGCGGCGCTCGCCACGACCTTGTCCATGGCGGCCAACCTAACGGGCAGACTGGTCTGGTGCTCCAGAGCGTCGACACGGTGTGGCGGCCGCCCTTCCCCGTCGACGTACGCCGGACCCTCGCGCCGTTGCGCCGAGGCGGCGGCGACCCGTGCCACCGGGTCGACACCGACGGCGCGGTCTGGCGCACGACGAGGACCCCGCATGGTCCCGCGACCTACCGGGTCTCCAACCGCGGGCCGCACGAGATCGCCTGCAGTGCTTGGGGATCGGGGGCCGAGTGGGTCATCGACGGACTCGCTGAGCTACTCGGCGGACGAGGCGACCTGACCGGGTTCGAGGCCGCCCACCCGCTGCTCGCGAGCACGCACCGGCTGCACCCGGGGCTGCGCATCCCGCGCACCCGTCGGGTGCTGGAGGCGCTGGTGCCGGCCGTGCTGGAGCAGAAGGTGACCGGCAAGGAGGCTCGGGACTCGTGGCGCTGGCTGGTCCAGCGGTACGGCGAGCCCGCGCCCGGTCCGGCGCCGCTGGGGATGCACGTGCCGCCGGACGCCGCGACGTGGGCCCTCGTGCCGTCGTGGGACTGGCACCGGGCCGGCGTCGACCCGAAGCGCTCCCGCACGGTGGTCACGGCGGCGCGGGTCGCGAGCCGGCTCGAGGAGGCGGTGCAGATGACACCGGACGCCGCCGCGGCCAGGCTGTCGGGCCTGTCCGGCATTGGTGCCTGGACGGTCGCCGAGGTGGCGCAGCGCGCACTGGGGGACACCGATGCCCTGTCGGTCGGCGACTATCACCTGTCGCAGTTCGTCGGTTGGGCCCTGATCGGTCGGCCGGTCGACGATGACGGGATGGTCGAGTTGCTCGCGCCCTGGCAGCCGCACCGCTACGTCGTCGTACGACTGCTGGAGCTCAGTGGCGCGCGCAAGCCGCGGTTCGGTGCGCGGCTGACGATTCAGGACCACCGCGCGCACTGACGCGCCGCCGTTCGTCGTGCATGCTGTCCGGTATGTCCGCTCACGACTTCGACGACCCCGCCGTGATCGCCGCGCTGCGTGGCTATCTCGCGGCCTTCGACCGGCTGGCCGAGATCTCCGCCACCGGGTCGCCGCGCGACGTGGTGGACGAGGCAGAGGGCAAGTCGGTGGCGGGGATGCGGCTGCGCCGCACCCTGGTCGAGCAGGGCTGGACGGCGCCAGCCAAGGCCCCCTCCCGACGGTAGGTCCGCTGACGTGTCCGGCAAGATCCCGCTCGCTTCCAGGTGGCCATTGCTAGGGATGGCCGCTGTCCTCATGCTCCTCGTTGGCTCGTACGGCGGAGGCGCGCTTGGCACTGCTGCCGACATTCCTCGATGGGTGGGCCCACTCGTCGGCTTTGGGACCGCGTTCCTTATCTGCGGAATCGTGATGCGGCAGGCAGCCGCGCGTCTGGATCGCTCACCGTGAGGCAGCGGTAGGCGGCTGCAGGTCCTTGCGACCCGACGGTCAGCCGAACTCAGCCAGGGATGAGCTCGCCCGCGGTGTCGTGTGGGTGCGGCCGGTGCGGGTGCTGGTCCACGTGGTGTTGCCGTACGGGTCGGTGCCCACGCTGAACAGCCCGGATTGCTTAGCCCGGTGGTGGTGTCGGCAGAGGCAGTGCAGGTTGTCGGGGTCGGTCGGGCCGTGCGGCCAGGCGAGCACGTGGTCGAGGTCAGTCCACCGCGCGGGGGTGGTGCAGCCGGGGAAGCGGCAGGTGCGGTCGCGGGTGCGCACGAAGCGAGTGGCACGCCGGGTGGGGCGGTAGCGGCGGCTGCTCAGGTCGCGGGGCACGACGGCTGCGGCGACGAGTCGGGTCAGATCTTCCGCGAGGTCACCGGTCGGGGTGAAGGCTTCGTCGACGGCGATGACCTGCCCGTCCGGGCCGGTGACGATGCGCCGCAGCTTGCTGGCGCGCCCGATCAGCTCGCGGGCGGTCTGGTCGGTGATGGGTCCGTAGCCGACGAGCTCGGCCAGGGCCTGCCGGCGCACAGCAGGCCGGCTCGGCTCCTCGCCCTCGCCGGCCCGGTCGGCCTGGGCCGCGGCGGTGGCGACGTCGAGGGGAACGACGACCTGGATCTCGACCACCGGACCCGGGCCGGAGCCGTCGAGGGTGCCGGTGGTGAGCAGCTCGACGGTCAGGTCGAACTCGACCTGCGCAAGGGTGCGGCTTTCCCCTGGCTCACGGGTCACCTTCATGGCGCGGTCCCGGACGGCCTGCGCGGCGGCCAGGACCGACGCGGCGGGACCCTCCAGCGCGAACCCGGCTTGGCCGTCGGGAAGGACGTAGAAGTCGGTCCGGCGGTCATTGCGCTTGCTCCGCTCACGGCGCTCGGCCGCGGCGGGGTCGTGCAGCAACGCGGCCGCGCGGATCATCCGGCGCAGCTCCCCGGGCCGGGGCCAGCCGTGCACGTCGGCCCGCTCTCGGCACCGGGTCAGGACCCGGTCCACGACGGCGATCCGCACAGCCGGGTCATCCAGGCAGCGGTCGAGCTCGTCCAGCGCGGCGTGCATGTGCCGGTCAGTCAGCTCCAGTGCCTCCCACGCCTCGAGCAGCGCCGGAACCGCGTGCGCCCGAAGCGCCCGCTCCACCAGCGCGGACGCGGTCTGCGGGTGCACGCCCATCGACAGCGCCAGCTCATCAGCGACGAACGCCCTGTCTGCCTCGGCCGCAGCGGCCCACAGCTGGGCGGTGACCTTCCACAGCTGGCACAGCTCGCGCTGCTGCACCGCGAACGCCTCCTCGAACGCCAACATCAGCGCATCGGGCACCGGCCCGAGCTGCGGCAACGACGAGAGGCTCATACCCGGCAACCTACGACCAGGGTCTGACAAAACTGAGGGCCAAAAAGCCCTGTGCAGAGAGTCTTTTTCGAGGCCGAGAGCGAATCATCGGCGCTGGAGTGAGGTTGGAGTCCGGAGTCCGTGCTGCGGTCGCGGAGGCGTTGACCAACCGGGGACAGCTGCGTCCCGGATACCTGGGGCGTACTAGCCGAGTGAGCCGCCGTCCGAGTGGCTCGTAGCGCCGCTGTAGCCGTTTCGCTCCATGGCCCCGCGCCGTTGCCCATCGCGCTTTCGAAGGGCGGCGATCTCCTTGCGGGCGCGGGCGGCAGGGTCCTCAGTCCTACGCGGGCGTCGGGTCAGCCATCCCAGGACTGACGCTGCAAAGGACATGAAGTACCTCTCTCCTACGGCTCGGGTGCGCCTACGCGATCGGTAGCGCCGCGCAACGTCGACCTTGCAGTGCTTCTGTGCTGCCGGGAGCATGCACGACTGGCGGAGCAGATGTCTGTCGCCACGGTGACAGAGCGAGCAGCGGGCAACCGCGAGGTGGCGCCGCCCGTCTAGCGGCGCAGGACGAAGTCTTCAGCGGGCCGACCCGGCCGGTCCGCCGCCGGTGCAGCCGGATGTCCCACCGCAACCGCGCCCATCGGCTCCCAGCCATCCGGCAGGTCGAGCACAGCACGCACGACCTCGGGGCAGAACATCGTGCTGCTCACCCAGGCACTGCCCAGGCCCTCGGTCGCCAGCTGCACCAAGAAGTTTTCCACGGCTGCACCCATCGCCACGACGAACATCCGCTCCTCGGCAGCCGCACGTCGCGCATCCGGATAGGTGTGCGCCCCTGAGCGCTCCAGGCACGGCACCACCAGGAAGGGGGCAGCACGTAAGACGTCCCCGCGCCGCAGCCGCCGAGCCACCGACTCTTCTCTGAACCCGTCGGTCCGCAGGTCCTCGGCCCACGCCGCGGCCATCGCGTCGAGCAGCTCGGTGGCCCTCGACTGCACCAGCGCGAACCGCCACGGGGTCGTGTGGTGCGGAGCCGGCGCGGTCACCGCGGCGGCGACCGCCCGCAGCACCACGGCCTCGTCCACCGGCTCCGAAGAGAAGGCCCGGACCGTACGGCGAAGGGCCACCGCCGACTGCTGCGCCTCGACGGTCCCGAGCGAGAACCAGTCCTGCGAGGCCGGACGCACGAGAGCGGCCGCTCCGCGTCCGTCATCAACCAGCGACAGCCCGCGGATCAGCGCAACCGGCACCCCGTCGGCTTTCCCCTTCACCAGCTCGGCGGCAGCCGCCAGCTCGTCGGCCACGGCGATCTCGGTGACCTCGAGAACAGCGCCGTGCATGTCCGTGGTACCTCGGGCATCGCGGATCGGCGCCAGACCAGAAACCCCGATGGCGCAGTCGGTCTGCCCCACCCGCCACGGCCGGCCGAGGGTGTCGCTGATGACCACGGCAACCACGCAACCGGTCAGGGCACGAAGCCGCTCGCGCAACGCGGCAGCCGAGGCGTCCGGATCCAGCGGCAGCAGGGCGAGCTCACCAGCCAGCACGTTGCTCGCATCCACACCCGCTGCCGCCAGCACCAAGCCGTGCCGGGTCTGCGCGATCGTCGTGGTCCCTCGTCGGGCGACGACCCGCACGGTCTCGTCCGCGACAGCCGCGAGCCGCGCGGCCTCGCGGTCGCCGGTCACCGCCACCAGCCGACCCTCGGCTTTGCTCACGACCTTGCTGGTCACCACGACCACATCACCGTCAACCAGGTCGACCGCCGCGCAGATCAGCGCCGCGAGGTCATCACCCGGCCGCACCTCGCCGATCCCTCGGACCGGCAGGACCGTGTAGCCCTCAGACACCGGCCAGCTCCAGGGCGGCGCGGGCCATCGCGGCTGTCGCGTCGACGTCAGTCATGAGCAGCGGGACCGCCCGCACCTCGACGCCAGGCACGGTCGCCCCGGCGTCGGCGGTGTCGACGAGCCAGCCGTCGAGCAGGTCGCTGCCGTAGTGGCAACCGACGGCCTCGGCGGAGGTCTCGACCCCGATCGCGGTGAGGCAGGCATCCGCCATGCCCCGCACCGGGGCGCCACCGATGATGGGGCTCAAGCCCACAACCACCTTGTCCTGCAAGGCTTCGCGCACGCCGGCCACCTGCAGGATGGTGCCGATGCTGACCACCGGGTTGGACGGCGGGAGCACGACGACGTCGGCGGCGGCAATCGCCTCGAGCACCCCCGGCGCCGGCGCCGGAGTCCCCTCGCTGACCAGCACGATCGCCTCCGCCGGCAGTGCGGCGCGGTGGCGGATCCACCATTCCTGGAAGTGCATGGCCTTGCGGTGCCCCTGCCGGTCCTCGTCGGCAACCAGGACATGCGTCTCGGCCTGCTGGTCGGTCATCGGCAACAACGTCACGCCTGTGTCCCAGCGCCGGCACAGCTCGGCCGTCACCGCCGACAGCGGTAGCCCGGCGAGCATCAGGTGCTTGCGGTAGAGGTGAGTCGCCAGGTCGCGGTCACCCAGGCCGAACCACGCCGCCGGTGCGTCGTACGCCGCCAGCTCGGCCTTGGCCTGGAAGGTCTCGTCCTGTCGCCCCCAGCCGCGGTCGGTGTCGATCCCGCCCGCGAGCGTGTACATCACCGTGTCGAGGTCAGGGCAGATCCGCAGTCCGTAGAGGCTGATGTCGTCGCCGGTGTTGACGACGACGGTGATGTCCGCGTCCGGCGCTGCGACCTTCAGCCCCTGCAGGAACCGAGCCCCGCCGATACCGCCCGCGAGGGCCACGATGCGCATGGCCACCAGTCTCGCCGATGGTGCAGGGTGCGTGTCATGGACGACGCCACGCTGGACGCCTTTGCCACCTGGGAGCGCGATAGCTGGGAGGTCCGGGCGCAGGCCTACGC
>JANPHZ010000124.1:0-5218 GCA_031424715.1 Frankiaceae bacterium | reverse complement strand
CTTCGAGGGCGAGCCGGCTCGGCCCCTCGCGGAACGCACGGCGCTGATGAGCCCGCTGCGCGACGTCGCCGGGATGTTGCGCTCCTTCGACTACGCCGCCCGCCACCTGCTCGCCGAGCACCCCGGGGAGCAGCACCTGAGCTACCGAGCCAACGAGTGGGCCGAGCGCAACCGGCACGCCTTCTGCGACGGCTACGCCGCGGCGGCGGGGACGGACCCGCGCCACCAGGAGGTGCTGCTGCGCGCCTTTGAGCTCGACAAGGCGGTCTACGAGCTCGTCTACGAGGCGCGCAACCGGCCGACCTGGATCGCCATCCCGCTTGGGTCCATCGAGCGGCTCGCCGCGGAGGTGCCTGCGTGAGCCCGGCGAAGAAGCGCACGCCGCGGGGCACACGCCCCGATGCGGCCTACCCCTCCTCTGGACCTGTCCTTGCCGGCGGTCCGTCGTACGACGAGCTGGACGCACTCGCCGGTGGCAGCCATCACGACCCGCACGGCGTACTCGGCATCCATCCGGTCGAGGAGGGGGTCGTCCTGCGCGCCCTGCGGCCGGGCGCCGAGAAGGTCGTGGCGCTGATCGGTGGCGACCGCATCGAGCTCGAGCATCGCCACGCGGGCGTGTGGGAGGCCCGGGTGAGCGGCGGCACGCTGACCGACTACCGGCTCGAGGTCACCTACGACGGACAGGCCTATCCCGCCGATGACCCCTACCGCTACCTGCCGACGCTCGGCGAGGTCGACCTGCATCTCATCGGCGAGGGGCGGCACGAGGAGCTGTGGACCGTCCTCGGTGCGCACGTCCGCAGCTACGACACCGCGTCGGGGCCGGTCACCGGAACCTCGTTCGCGGTGTGGGCGCCTAGCGCCCGGGGCGTCCGCGTCGTGGGTGACTTCAACGGCTGGGACGGCCGCAGCCACCCGATGCGCTCGCTCGGGTCGAGCGGTGTGTGGGAGCTGTTCATCCCCTCTGTGGGAGAGGGCACCCGCTACAAGTTCGCCGTTCTCGGCGCTGATTCGGTGTGGCGCGACAAGGCCGATCCGATGGCCCGGCGTACCGAGGTGCCGCCACTGACCGGGAGCGTCGTCGACAGCACCGACTACCAGTGGAACGACAGCGCCTGGATGCAGGCGCGCGAGTCGCGGCCCGCGCACTGCTCCCCCATGTCGGTCTACGAGGTGCACCTGGGGTCCTGGCGACAGGGCCTGTCCTACAAGGAGCTCGCCGATCAGCTGGTGGAGTACGTCAGCTGGCTCGGCTACACCCACGTGGAGTTCCTGCCTGTGGCCGAGCACCCGTTCGGTGGTTCCTGGGGCTACCAGGTCACGTCCTACTACGCGCCCACCTCGCGGTTCGGCTCGCCGGACGAGCTCCGCTACCTCATCGACACGCTGCATCAGGCCGGCATCGGCGTCATCGTCGACTGGGTGCCAGCCCACTTCCCCAAGGACGAGTTCGCGCTGGCCCGCTTCGACGGCACACCGCTCTACGAGCACGCTGACCCGCGGCGGGGTGAGCAGATGGACTGGGGGACCTACGTCTTTGACTTCGGTCGCCACGAGGTGCGCAACTTCCTCGTGGCCAATGCGACGTACTGGCTGCAGGAGTTCCACGTCGACGGACTGCGCGTCGATGCCGTCGCCTCGATGCTCTACCTCGACTACTCCCGCAAGGAGGGCGAGTGGCTGCCGAACCAGTACGGCGGGCGAGAGAACCTCGACGCCGTGGCGTTCCTGCAGGAGATGAACTCCGTCGTTTACCGGCGGGTGCCGGGTGTCGTCACCATCGCCGAGGAGTCGACTGCGTGGCCGGGCGTGACGCGACCGGTCCACCTGGGCGGGCTCGGCTTCGGGCTGAAGTGGAACATGGGCTGGATGCACGACTCGCTCGGCTACATGGCGCGCGAGCCGGTCTACCGGGGCTATCACCACCACCAGCTGACGTTCTCGATGGTCTACGCCTATTCCGAGAACTACTGCCTGCCCATCAGCCACGACGAGGTCGTGCACGGCAAGGGCTCGCTGCTGCGCAAGATGCCGGGTGACCGGTGGCAGCAGTTGGCCAACGTCCGCGCCTACCTCGGCTTCATGTGGGCCCACCCAGGCAAGCAACTGCTGTTCATGGGCTCGGAGTTCGCCCAGGAGTCGGAGTGGAGCGAAGAGCGCTCGCTGGACTGGTGGCTGCTCGACCTCCCCGACCACCGCGGCGTTGCACTGCTCGTCAAAGCGCTCAACGAGGTCTACACAGCGACACCGGCGCTGTGGTCGCTCGACACAGAGCAGTCCGGCTTCGCCTGGATCGACGCCAACGACTCGGCGGGCAACGTCTTCTCGTTCCTGCGGTTCGGCGCTGACGGCTCTGCCGTCGCCTGCATCAGCAACTTCGCCGGGATGCCGCACGAGGACTACCGCCTCGGCCTGCCCTGGGCCGGCGAGTGGACCGAGGTGCTCAACACCGATGCGGAGGCGTTCCTCGGCAGCGGTGTGGGCAACCTTGGCGCCGTCAGCGCCACGCCGCAGAACTGGCACGGCCAGCCCGCCTCCGCGGTGCTGCGAGTTCCACCGCTCGGAACCGTCTGGCTCCGCTCAGAGGGTCCCGCGTAGCGACGGGCTGGCCCAGACCTTGCTAGTCCAGCGTGGGCTCGAAGGGCAGGACGCACACCTCGACGGTGTTGAAGCCCTTCACGTGCGGGGTGAAACACCCCTCTCCGGCGGAAGCCGGCGCAGCTGTCGCCAGCAGCGGAACGGCAACAGCAGCGGTGGTGACGACGAGCATCAGCAGGCGACGCACAAGATCTCCTTCAGTAGGTGGAGCGGCAGAATGACATGTTTTGTCCTTCTTCGCCAGCACCCATGACCACCGACCGCCGCCCGCAGATCTGTTGATCGGCGAGCTGTGGCGGGCGCTCTAGGGTGGCGCGCATGGGAGACAACGTGGACATCGAGGTCGAGCCGGGTGAGGCGGGCTTCGACGCCGAGCGACTGGCGCGGATCGACCGGCACTTCGCGCGCTACGTCGACGACGGTCGGCTATCGGGGTGGCAGGTCGTCGTCAGCCGGCACGGCAAGCGAGTGCACTCCTCGACGTACGGCCTGCGCGACAAGGAGGCCGGACTCCCCGTCGAGCCGGACACGATCTGGCGCATCTACTCGATGACCAAGCCGATCACCACGGTCATCGCCATGCAGCTGTTCGAGGAGGGCCGGCTCGCGCTCAACGACGAGTTGCGCCGCTACCTGCCCGAGTTCGATGACATGCAGGTCTATCGCAGTGGTACGGCGGACAAGCCCGTCACGGTGCCGGCCACCGAGCAGATCCGCCTGTGGCACCTGATGTCGCACACCTCTGGGCTGACCTACGGCTTCACGAAGTACAACGCCGTCGACGAGATGTACCGCCTCGCCGGCTCGGACTTTGCGCAGCCCAAGGGCATGGACCTGACGTCGTTGTGCGAGCTGTGGTCAACGATGCCGCTGATGTTCGAGCCGGGGACGAGCTGGAACTACTCGGTCGCCACCGACGTGCTCGGCCGCGTCATCGAGGTGATCACCGGCCAGACCCTTGATGAGGTGTTCCGCGAGCGGGTGCTCGATCCGTTGGGGATGACCGACACCGACTGGTGGGCGAAGGACGCCGACCGTTTGGCGGCCCTCTATGTTCCGCTCCCGGGCACCGGTCAGGCGTTTCGCTACGACGAGATCGGCAAGGGCGCGACGCATGCGCCCTCGTGGTTCGGCGGAGGGGGCGGTCTGGTGTCGACGGCCCACGACTACGACCGCTTCACCCAGATGCTGCTGCGCGGCGGCGAGCTCGACGGCCGACGGATCCTCGGCAGCCGGACCCTGCGCTACATGGCCCAGAACCACCTGCCGGGAGCCCAGCAGCTGACCGCCCTCGCCCGCGGTCAGTTCGCCGAGACGGCGTACGACGGGATGGGCTTCGGGCTCGGCTTCGGCGTGCTCGTCGACCCGGTCGCCTACAAGGTCCCGGCCAGCGCTGGCGAGTTCACCTGGGGCGGCGCCGCGAGCACGGCGTTCTGGGTCGACCCGGTGGAGCAGATCACGGCGGCCTTCTACTGCCAGCTGCTGCCCTCCAGCACTTACCCGATCCGCACCGAGCTGCGCCAGCTGGTCTACACCTCGCTCGTCGACTGACTGCTCGTCGACTGACTGCTCGTGGACTAATCCGCTGGACAGCGGCCCTACCTTGCGGGTCATGAGCGCAGTCGCTGGCTACACCTTCGTCCTGGACGACCCGCGCGACTCCTCCGACGACGAGATCGCCGAGGGCGTCGAACTCAGCAACGCCCTGCGCGACGAGTTCTACCCGGAGGAGCCCCGCTCCGAGCTCGCCACCGCCATCGCGGCGAACCGTGCCACGCCCGCCCGTTACGGGAGCTGGCGGGTGCGGGTGCGCTCTGCCGACGGCCTGCTGGTCGCGGGCAGCTCTTCCTGGAAGGACTGGGAGCACGACACCAACCCCGACGTCGGGCGGGTCGGCCACAGCGTGCGCGCCGGCCACCGTGGCAAGGGGATCGGGACGGCGCTGCTGGCCTGGGAGGTCGCCTTCGCGCAAGCGCTGGGGCAGAGCCGCCTGCTGATCCACACCGACAGCCGGATGCCCGCGGGTGACGAGATCGCCGGCGCGCTCGGCGCGCAGATCAAGGCCCGCGAGCACGAGAACCGCCTGCTGCTCGCGGACGTCGACGTAGCGCTCCTGCGCGGCTGGGTCGACGACGACAAGAGTGCGGACTACGAGCTGCTGGCCTTCGACGGACAGATTCCCGAGGAGCTGGCCGAGGACTACGTCGCGCTGGTGCTAGTCATGAACACCGCCCCGCGCGATGACCTGCAGGTCAACGACTTCACCTACTCCGTGGCCCAGCTGCGCGAGGGCGAGGCTCAGGTCGAGAAGGTCGGCGCGCGGGAGTGGACCCTCATCGCGCGACACCGCGCCACGGGCGACCTCGTGGCCGTGCACACGCTCTACTTCACCCCGGATGACCGCGCGAAGGTCTACGTCGGGATCACCGGAGTGCTGCCGGCCCACCGCGGTCACGGACTCGGCAAGCGACTCAAGGCGACGCTGACCCTGCGCCTGCTCGCCGAGCAGCCGGAGATCACGTGCGTCGTGACCGGCAACGCCGACTCCAACGCCCACATGCTCGCCATCAACGAGGCGATGGGCTACCGGCCGCACGCGGGCAACGCGACCTGGGAG
>JANPHZ010000123.1:0-1566 GCA_031424715.1 Frankiaceae bacterium | reverse complement strand
CCAGCAGCGCGATGGCGAACAGGATGAACAGCCCGTTGTCGCGGCCACCGATGTTGTAGGCCTGGCCGGGGATCGCCGAGATGATCGAGGCGAAGATCAGCACGGACATGCCGTTGCCGACGCCGCGGTCGGTGATGAGCTCACCCAGCCACATGATCACGGCGGTCCCGGCGGTCATCGTGACGACCAGGACGAGGATCCGGAACAGGCTGTCGTCGGGGATGATCGACTCCTGGCAGCTCGGGAAGAGCCGCCCGGAGCGGGCCAGGGCGATGATGCCGGTGGACTGAAGGACCGCGAGCGCCACCGTGAGGTAGCGGGTGTACTGCGTGAGCTTGGCCTGGCCCGACTGGCCCTCCTGCTTGAGGGTCTCCAGCCGCGGGATGACCACGACGAGCAGCTGCACGATGATCGATGCCGTGATGTACGGCATGATCCCGAGCGCGAACACGCTCAGCTGGAGCAGCGCGCCGCCACTGAACAGGTTGACCAGGCCATAGAGCGAGTCGCCCTCGACCTGGTCGAGGCAGCGCTGGATCGCCACGTAGGAGACGCCGGGGCCCGGGACGACCGACCCCAGCCGGTAGATCCCGATGATCGCCAGGGTGAACAGCAGCTTCCTGCGCAGGTCAGGGGTCCGGAAGGCCCGACCGAAGGCGGTGAGCAAAGCTCCTCCTGGCAGTCCGCCCCGGGGAGCCCGGGTCGGTTCGTTGCGCCTGCGTGGAGCAGGCGGCATGGGATCGGACGAGGACAGGCAATCGAGTGCAGACGGGACAGCCGCAGACGCGGTAAACGGTCCGCGCCGGGGCGCTGGGCCGTCCGGGCGACTCTAACAGCCCAGCATGCGGGGGCGACCGGCTCGCGGCGCCCGCGAGCGGCCCCCGGGACGCACCGGGGCCGCCCGACCCCGAGGGATCGAGCGGCCCGGACGCGGCGCCGTAAGCGGCGCCTTAGAGCTCGGTCGCCGTACCGCCGGCGGCAGCGATCTTGTCCTTGGCGCTGGCCGAGAACTTGTGCGCGGTCACCTGGACGGAGACCGTGAGGTCGCCGTCGCCCAGCACCTTGACCAGCTGGTTGTCCCGAACGGCGCCGGCCGCGACGAGCTCGTCGACGCCGATGGTGCCGCCCTGCGGGAACAGCGCGCTGATGCGGTCGAGGTTGACGACCTGGTACTCGGTGCGGAAGCGGTTCTTGAAGCCCTTGAGCTTGGGCAGCCGCATGTGCAGCGGCATCTGCCCACCCTCGAAGGCGACAGGGACCTGGTAACGGGCCTTGGTGCCCTTGGTCCCGCGACCCGCGGTCTTGCCCTTGCTGGCCTCACCGCGGCCGACGCGCGTCTTAGCGGTCTTGGCGCCCGGCGCGGGACGCAGGTGGTGGACCTTCAGTACGGAGTTGTCTGCCATGCGATTACTCGACCTCCTCGACCGTCACCAGGTGGGTGACGGTGTTGACCATCCCGCGGATCTCGGGGCGGTCCTCCTTGACGACGGTGTCGTCGATCCGCTTCAGGCCCAACGAGCGCAGGGTCTGCCGCTGGTTGAACTTGCCGCCGATCCCGGACTTGAC